>JAKSRN010000328.1 GCA_024403585.1 Lachnospiraceae bacterium
CGACGTGTTTCAAAAAACACTGCCCGGCAAACGCTGAGGCTTTGGGATTACGATGAGTCAGCCGGAATGAATTGATACGTGTGAGTATATTCCCGTATCTATTCCAAATAAGCTGCTCTTTTCGTGACTTACCCGTATCAGATACAAATTACGTGGGACGCATCTGATACGTCAGCTGATGTACGGTTCAGCATTGGTCTTACAGTTCCGCATAGGTGAAAATCATGGCACGAATGCATGCAAGAAGAAGAGGTATTGCCTCCTCTGTTCGTCCGTTCAGAACAGAAGCTCCTGAATGGTCTAACAAAAACGCAAAAGAAGTCGAGGCAAAAGTCGTCGAACTTCGCAGAACCGGTCTCTCCAGCGCAGCTATCGGTCTCGTTCTCCGTGACAAACACGGCGTTCCGGACGTAAAGCTTGCAACCGGCAAGAAGATTAACAAAATCATCATCGAGAACAACATGGCAGATGACATCCCTGAAGATCTCAGAAACCTCATGCACAAAGCTCTCGGAATGAGAAAACACTTAACCGACAACAAACACGACCTTCACAACAAACGCCAGCTCCAGTTAACTGAAGCTAAGATTAGAAGACTCGTGAAATACTACACCGGAAACGGAAAACTTCCGGCAACCTGGGCATACTCCCCGGAGACTGCAGAGATTCTTCTCTCCAGATAAAATCATCACAAACCTCCAATGTCAATCAAAGAATCAGCCGCAAAAATTGCAGACCGCCTGCGTACAATGGATTATGCGGATGTCTATTCGCATCACGACGCAGACGGTATCGCAGCAGCAGCAATTCTCTGTATTGCATTACAGCGTGCAAACATCGCCTTCAGACTGAGATTCTTACCTCATCTGAAAGCAGAAGATGTTGAACGTCCTGAAATTTCAATACTCTGTGACCTTGGAGCATCTGAGTCGGAACTTCCCGAATCAGTAATAATTATTGATCATCACATACCCTATGCAAAAACGCCGTATCACATAAACCCGCGTCTCGAAGGACTTGACGGCGAAACCGAACTTTCCGCAGCAGGATGCGCATATCTCGTCGCAGCCGCATTAGACCGCGAAAACAGAGATTTAGCAGGTCTTGTTCTCGCAGGAATTCTCGGTGACAACCAGAAAGTTTCCGGAATGAACCAGACGATTATAGATGAAGCAATTGGCGACAATCTGATAGTTCCCGGAAAAGGAATCCTTTTACCCGGACGTACCACCAGAGAACAGATTGAGATTGCAGCACTTCCTTATCTTCCGGGCGTTTCCGGCGATACAGCACTGGCAGAAAAAATCCAGACACTTTGTCAGGAAACAACAACTGACGAAGCATACGCAGGACTTTTCCTCTCGGAAATTATTCTGCGCTCCTCTGCCTCTGCTGCATCTCTTGAGAGAGTCTATGGAGACAGCTGGAAACTTCTGCGCGAAACAATTCAGGATGCGCATTCCTTAGCAGCAGTCATCGACGCATGCGGAAAATCCGGGCGTGCAGATTTAGGATTTGCACTCGCCGCGGGAGATGCCGCAAAAGCAGATGAAGCATGGAATACTGCAGCAGCGTTTAGAAAACACATTCTCGAAAACGCAGCAGCAGCGCAAAATCTGCGCCCATCTGTATGGGAAGTTTCTGATGCTGATGCAGCATCAGATGTTGCAGACCTGCTTGCCGCAGACAAAAACTGTCCGGTAATTGTGATTGGAAAAGCGCCGGCATACCTGAAAGTATCAGCCCGTGCGCCGCAGGATGCAGATGTTGACTTTGAACAGTTCATGAAAACCTCAGCCGAAAAGTTTGGAGGCGCCGGAGGCGGACATAAAACCCGCGCCGGAGGAGAACTTCCGCTTGAATGTCAGGAAGAGTTTCTCAGCACAATCCCGGAGTTCGCATGAAAATAAAAGGAACTATCATCTCAAAAACAGATTCTGCAAAAGAAATTGCAGATGCATTATCTCCTGACAATGCAGGATATATGAAATGCAGCGTTGAAAATGGGTCAGTTAAAGCAGAGTTTTCCGGGGAATCCCCCAGAACAGTGCTTGCAACTGCAGATGATTATCTGATGAATTTATCTGTTGCTTGGCAGATCAGTGAATCTGCTGAAAAACATAATAACAGTAAGGTGAAATAACATGGCAAGAAAGAAATCAAGCGGCGGACGCAAGCTTGAGGGATGGAAAGCAAAGTCCTGGTTCAAGGTCTATGCACCGGAATTCCTCGGTAAGCAGTTAATCGGTGAGATTGTTTCCTCTGACGCAGAAAACATCCCCGGCCGCGTATTAACCGTCAGCCTTGGAGAATTAATCCAGGACTACTCAAAGCAGAACATCCGTGCATCCTTCAAGATTGCAGAAGTTGCAGGCGATGCAGGATACACGAACTTCGTCGGACACGAAATGGCAAAAGAGTTCATCAGAGCTATGGTCAAGCGCCGGGCAACCCGTATCGACTCTACCATTACCGTAACTCCGCTCGGATCTGACAGACAGATTCAGGTTACCATTACCGGATTTACCATCAGCCACGCAAGACTTGCACAGGCACAGGAAATCCGTGCAGCAATGGTCAAAGTCGTTGAAGACTATGCAAAGGAAGCAGACTTCGGCGGATTTGTCAATGCAATGCTTAAAGGAGAACTTTCCAAGAAGATGTTTGAAGTA
Organism: Lachnospiraceae bacterium; assembly: GCA_024403585.1. GTDB lineage: Bacteria > Bacillota > Clostridia > Lachnospirales > Lachnospiraceae > JAKSRN01. Next base: position 2,673 of record JAKSRN010000328.1, read on the forward strand.
TGCAAGCCGATTTTCCCGGTCCGCAGACTTGAAATCATCAAATCCGAAGTCTCCTCTATCAAGGCAGCATAAGTACAGATTACAAATTACAAAAAGCCCGGATATCCGGGCAA
>JAKSRN010000329.1 GCA_024403585.1 Lachnospiraceae bacterium
AGATCATTTCAGAAAGAATGGCTGAAAAGATGAAGACAAGCAGAGTGATTGTCACCAAAAGAAAAACAATCGTCACCTGAATATTGTACATTGTCAACCAAAATAAAAGATATGGTTGACAATTGAAGGTAAAATGGTTTAAGGTTATCCTGTTTTAAGAAACGGGATAGCCTTTTTTCGTGATAGCAACGAGCCAAGGGCACGCTTGCGTGGATTTGGCGACTGCTCGCGAACGAACGAAACTCACAGAGTGTGTTTCGTCTCGTTTTCACGAGAAACACGAAGTATCCCGAATAATGAGGAGAAAAATAAATTATGAAAGTAAAAACCATCACCACATGCGCCCTGTTTGCAGCTCTGATGTGCATCTGCGGCCCACTGTCAGTTCCGATCGGACCTGTTCCGGTTTCTCTGACGAACCTTGTAATCTACTTTGCTGTCATGATCCTTGGTACAAAAGGAACTCTGATCAGCTACATTGTGTATCTTCTGCTTGGCCTTGTAGGTCTTCCGGTATTTTCCGGCTTCCAGGGTGGAGTTGCAAAACTGGCAGGACCAACCGGCGGTTACCTGATCGGATTCATTCTGATGATCCCAATCTGCGGTATCATCAAGGAGAAATGTAAAGCAAATCCGGTTATCACTATTGTCGGAATGATTCTTGGTACCCTGGTGGCGTATGCATTTGGAACAGCATGGTTCGTGTTTATCACAAAGAATACGGTGATGGCATCCCTGGCCCTGTGTGTATACCCATTTATTCCGTTTGATATTGCAAAGATCGTAATTGCTGTTCTGATCGGAAGAACCATCAGAAAGAGTCTTGCAGCAGCAGGCGTACTGAAGTAAGGAGTATTGAAAGATAGCTGTAAGGGATGCTTGGGTATTGGGAAGATGCTATATGCCCGAATGCATGAAGAAAAGTGGAGTTAAGATGCCTTGTAAGAATAGGAGAAGATGAAACAATGGATGTTTTAAAACTTACTGAAGAGATAATTGAAGGAAAGAGACTGACTAGAGAAGACGACTTAGGTTTCTTCCTTGACTGTGATCTTGAAGACCTGTCAAAAGGTGCTGACCGCATCCGTGAGAAATTCGTAGGAGCTCATGTGGATCTCTGCTCCATCATTAACGGAAGAAGCGGAAAATGTCCGGAAGACTGCAAATATTGTGCCCAGTCCGCACACAATCACACTGATTGTGAAGTATACGATTTCCTTCCGGGGGAGACCATCCTGGAAGCATGCAAGCTGAACGAGAAAGAGGGTGTACACCGCTTCTCCATCGTAACAGCTGGTCGTGTACTGAATGGAAAAGAGTTTGAGCAGGCATTGGATGCGTACAAAACCATGAGTAAAGAGTGTGACATTGCTCTTTGTGCATCCCACGGATTTGTATCCGCAGAGCAGTTACATCAGCTGCATGAGGCAGGCGTAACAAGCTATCATCACAATATCGAAACATCCAGAAGACATTTTCCAAATATCTGTACCACACATACCTTTGAGCAGAAGCTGGCAACTCTGAAGATGGTAAAAGCAGAGGGCCTGAAGGTATGCTCCGGTGGAATCATCGGCATGGGAGAAGATATGGAAGACCGCATCGATATGGCGCTGACCCTCAGCGAGTATGAGGCAGATTCCATTCCAATCAATGCGCTGATGCCAATACCGGGAACACCGCTGGAGAATCAGCCACGACTGACAGAGGATGAGATCCTTCGAACCATCGCCATCTTCCGCTACATCAATCCGACGGCACAGATTCGTCTGGCCGCAGGAAGAGCGTTGTTAACGAATGATGGAGAGAAGGCATTCGCAGGAGGTGCATCTGCTACTATCACAGGAAATATGCTGACCACAGCTGCAGCGGCAACGATCCAGAAGGACCGCAGGATGCTGACAGAGATGGGACGCGAAGTATAAAAAACAGCCAGACCAATCGATTTTTCAAATCGGTTGGTCTGTTTTTTTGCAACTTTTGGGGACAGGTACAAAAAGATGCATTTTTTCCCGTCGCAGTGCAGCCTTTGGGGACAGGTACAAAAGGTTGCACTTTATGTCAACCTTTTGTATATGTCCCCAAGGGTTGCATTTTCCGGCGCCATTAAACCAGTAGTTGGTTTTTCATTCATAGAAAAAGATGGTATGATAGTGGCTATACAGTGTGACAGTAAAGCTGTCTGCCTAAAAGTCAGATCATAGATCAATCTGCCCAAGAGACAGACAGTAGAATAATCCGTTTAGGAGGAAGACAATGGGACATTTTTATTTTGTAAGACACGGACAGACCACATGGAATGTTGCGAATAAGATCTGCGGTTCCACCGATGTAGAACTGACAGAAACCGGCAGACAGCAGGCGATCGATACAGGAAAGATGATTCTGGAGCAGGGCATCAAAGCGGATGAGATTCTGTACTCACCGCTGATCCGTGCTGCAGATACAGCAAAATATATTTCAGAAGCAACAGGGATCCCTGCAAGGGTAGAGCCTCGCCTCATCGAGCAGTGTTTTGGCATCTGGGAGGGAACTTCGCCAAGAGATTCTGCGGAATTCAAGAAGGCAAAGCAGCAGTTTGTTTCCAGGTTCCAGGGCGGTGAGTCCATGCTGCACCTGGCGCAGCGAATCTATAATCTGCTGGATGAGATCAAGGCTGAGTCTGAGGAAAAGACTTATATTCTGGTGGCGCACAACGGAATCGCCCGTGTGGTGCAGTCTTATTTTGAAGATATGACTAATGAGGAGTATGCGGCATACACTGTGAAAAACTG
>JAKSRN010000033.1 GCA_024403585.1 Lachnospiraceae bacterium
ATGACAGTTGTAAAGATTTTAAAAATATTTTACAATATTATTGAATTCGTGTTATCAGGGGACCTGCTTACAGAAATATTCTGCTTACACTGTCGGAGGCGGGATACAAAAAGATAATAGAGCAGGAGTGATCAACATGAAGAGAAGAATAGTTGTTTTTCTGACACTGCTTTCCCTTGGACTTTCTGCCTGTGCAGGAAGAAGAACTGTGGAATACAGGACAGACCGGGAAGTGGCTGCTGTCAGCACAGAAGATGAGCAGAACGAGGCAGAGGAAGAAGAAGAGATACCGAAGAAGGAAGAGGAAGCCTGCGTTCCGGAAAAGGAAGAGGAGGCTCTGTCTGTGTTTATTGATATCTCCGGCGAGGTTCAACAGCCCGGAGTATATGAGCTGCCGGCCGGAAACAGAATCTTTCATGCTATTGTTGCTGCCGGAGGATTTACAGATCGGGCAGAGATAAGATGTGTGAACCAGGCAGATCTGCTGGTGGATGGAGAAAAGATCTATATCTATTCCAGGGATGAAGCAGATGAGCTGGGAGGCTGGATGCAGTTATCCGGTGTAGAGGCGGTAAAAAGCCAAAAGTCTGGTGGCAATGGGAATAGCAGCCAGGCGGAAAGCGATGGAAAAATCAATATCAATCTGGCGGATAAGAGTCAGTTGATGACCATCACCGGTGTCGGGGAAGCGAGAGCTGAAGCAATTCTCTCTTACAGAGAGAGTAGCGGCGGTTTTTCTGCAGTGGAAGATATCATGAAGGTATCCGGAATAAAAGAGAAACTGTTTGAACAGATTAAAGATCAAATAACGGTATAGACCGATTGAGTAAAGGGGAGAGTGCCATGGCGAAGAAAGTGCTTGTAGTAGATGATGAGAAACTGATCGTAAAGGGTCTGCGTTTCTCACTGGAGCAGGAAGGTATGGAGGTGGACTGTGCCTATGATGGAGAAGCTGCACTGAATATGATCAGGGAGAAGGACTACGATATGGTTCTCCTGGACATCATGCTTCCTAAGATGAATGGTCTGGAAGTATGCCAGCAGGTTCGTGAATTCTCGCAGGTTCCGATCATCATGCTGACAGCAAAAGGCGAGGATATGGATAAGATCCTGGGTCTGGAATACGGAGCTGATGATTATATTACAAAACCTTTCAATATTCTTGAGGTAAAAGCACGAATCAAAGCCATCATCCGCCGTACGAAAAAACAGGAAGTAGTAGAAGAAAAGAGTAAGACTCTTGAAATCGGTGAGATGAAGCTGAATTCTGAGAGTAGAAGAGTATTTATCGGAAACAGAGAGGTGAACCTTACTGCAAAAGAGTTTGATGTTCTGGAACTGCTGGCCTATAATCCGAACAAGGTATACAGCAGGGAAAATCTTCTGAATATTGTCTGGGGTTATGAATATCCGGGCGATGTTCGTACTGTTGATGTTCATATCAGACGACTCAGAGAGAAGATTGAAGAGAATCCAAGTAATCCGAAGTTTGTCCACACAAAATGGGGTGTAGGCTACTATTTCCAGGGGTAATCACTGAAGGAAGCTATGAAGGGGAAAGCTAAATTTTTCAGAAGCCTTCGCTTCTGCATCATGGTTATTATGACCCTCATGAGTATTACTGCAGCGGTTGTGGTTGAGAGTACCATCGTGCGCAGTTACGAAGATCGTGCAGTAAATCAGAGGACGATTATTGTAAAAAATCAGAGTGATATGATCTGCAATCAGCTGGCGCAGGAGGGTTACCTTGAAAATCAGGAAAACCCGGTGATTGACAGCGAGATTCGAATGCTGACAAGTATGTATGGCGGCCGTATCATGCTGATCGATAAAAATTACCGGATCGTTCGGGATACCTATGACCTTGATACGGGTAATTATCAGATATCCAAAGAAGTACTTCAGTGTTTCAGAGGGAATGAATACAGCAGGTATGACCGGAAGAATAAATATATTGAGATGACTGTGGCAATTTCAAATCCTGAGTCGCCGACTCATGAGATTATAGGAGTCATGCTGATCAGTGTTTCTACAGTGGAAATCAATAACAGCCGTCAGGTATTACAGCAGAAGGGAAGCCTGATCCTTGCCATTACAGTTGTACTGATTCTTCTGTTTGGTTTTATTCTGTCAGGAATCCTGGTTAATCCATTCCAGAAGATCACAAAACTTTTGGATAATGTGAAAGACGGTTATCCGGAAGAAAAACTCTCGGTTACAGATTATCTTGAGACCGAGCGCATCACGGATGCATTCAATGATGTGCTGGATCGAATCCGTACTCTGGATGAGTCAAGGCAGGAATTTGTATCCAATGTGTCCCACGAACTGAAAACTCCGCTGGCATCCATGAAGGTACTGGCAGATGTTCTGAACATGCAGGAAGATGTGCCTGTGGAGCAGTACAGGGAGTTTATGCAGGACATCTCTCAGGAGATTGACAGGGAGAATTCCATCATTACGGATCTTTTATCCCTTGTAAAGATGGATAAGAAGTCCCAGGATCTGAATATTGATACAGTCAATATCAATGATCTTCTGGGGCTGGTATTGAAACGTCTGACTCCGATCGCCGCTAAGGCGAATGTGGAATTGATCCTGGAAAGTTTTAAGCCGATCAATGCAGAGGTGGATCAGACAAAACTGACGCTGGCATTTTCCAATCTTGTGGAGAATGCGATCAAATACAATAATCCTGAAGGGGGATGGGTACGCATCTCTCTGAATGAGGATAATAAGTATTTTTATGTTACCGTAGCTGATTCCGGAATCGGTATTCCGGAAGACGCACAGAATCATATTTTCGAGAGATTTTACCGGGTTGACAAGAGTCATTCCAGGGAGATTGGCGGAACGGGCCTTGGTCTTGCCATCACCAGAAGTGCCATTGTCATGCATCGTGGAGCCATCAAGGTGCATAGTGTTGAAGGTGAGGGAACCACTTTTTCAGTGCGCATCCCATTGCTGCATAATGTATAGGGGGAAGTGCACATATGAAGAAAATAGTTTTATGGATCTGTGTCGCAGTTCTTCTCTTAGGGGCTGCCGGGACAGGTATATTCCTTTTTCTTGGGCATGAAGAGGATGAAACAGGTTATCAGCTCTTTTACCTGAATGCAGATGAAGATGAACTGGTACCCTGGGATGGGCTGGCAGAGGAATCGGATCCCAGCGCACTGGTTGCTGAATTGTATCTTTTACAGCAGACCCTGCCTGAGAAACAAAAGGGCGAGGAAGTAAAGCTCCTTCTTCCAAAGGATGTGATCCTTATGAATTTTTCAATCGACGGAGAGGCTCTTCTGCTGAATTTTTCATCCGGATATGCAGATATGACAAGGGAAAGAGAAATCCTGGTCAGAGCCGGCATGGTTCGTCTGTTCTCGCAGATTCCGGGAGTAAAAAAGATACAGTTCATGATCGAGGATGAACCTTTGAAGGATTCTGATGGAACGGAACTGGGATTTATGAGTGCCAGACGTTTTGTGGAGAATTCCGGAAAAGAGATCAACAGTTATATCAAAACATCCATGACGCTGTATTTTGCAGATAAAGAGGGCAAGATGCTTGTTCCTGAAGAACGTAATGTTTATTACAACAGCAATGTTCCGCTTGAGAAGGTTGTGGTAGAGCAGCTGGTGAAGGGTCCTAAGGAGAGCGAGCATATGACAACGCTCCCTCCGGAGATGAATATTCTCAGCGTTACGATCCAGGATGACATCTGCTATGTCAATCTGGATGACAGCTTTAAAAACCTTCTGGAGCTGACCGGTAATACCCTGAAGACAGAACTGGCAGTGTATTCCATTGTAAATTCGCTGGCAAGTGTCTGTCAGGTAAATAAGATTCAGATTTCGATTAACGGAAAAACCAATGAGCAGGTTGGTACTACCGAAATAGATGGTCTTCTCAGTCCGCGAAGTGATCTGATCCGGGAAGAGGAATAGGTTAAAAAATCCAGTTTTCCTTTACTGGAAAACAGGAATAGGAAAGACCTGTATAACAAAAGGGATTACGTATGTGCGTAATCCCTTTTCATATGCCTCATTATGTGGTATGGTTGGTATGGTGCATATATTTACTATAAACAGGAGGAAGCCAGATGTTTTCTGCTGCCAGAAAAAGACCGCTCTGTGCAGGATGTCTGCTCCTGATCCTTTTCATTCTGTTGGCGAAAGTACTTGATCTTGGGATATTTGGCCAGCCGCCGGAGAATCCTCTTCTATCCGCCTGCGTGAAGGAGGAGAGAAGGGTACAGATCATTGGCAGGATCACAGACAGAAATATGAAAAGCAGATCGGTCCAATATATTTTATCCAATTCTTATCTCCAATCGGAGAATCAATCCATTCCCCTGAATACAATTATCGTAACAGCTACTACAGAGGATGCGCTTGCAGCAGGCTCTGTTGTTCTTGTGTCCGGAAAACTGTCTTGTCCGGAGCAGGCGTCTAATCCAGGACAGTTTGACCAGAAGCTGTACTATGCCAGCCAGCGAATCTATTATTCTCTTTTTCTTGAATCCTGCACGGTTCTGGAGGAAGGATACTCCTTTAAAGAGGCACTGCTTCAGATCAGAAACCATCTGCTTCTGAAAACAGAGGAGTGTGCGGGGGAAGAGACGGAAGGAATTCTGAAGGCGATGCTGTTAGGAGACAGAAGCGGACTGTCGGGTGACATGAAACGAGGCTATCAGGTTGGTGGTATTCTGCACATACTTGCGATTTCAGGAATGCATATTTCCCTTCTGGGTCAGGGGATTCTGAAACTTCTTCAAAAACTCCGTCTGCCCTTTCCACTTGCAGCTGCCCTGTCCTTTACGTTCCTGGTCCTGTACTGTCTGTTGACAGGTGTGGCACCTTCAGCAGTCAGGGCGGTCTGTATGTTTGCTGTCCTTCTGGGAGCAAGGCTATTGCTTCGAAGCTACGACGCACTCAGTGCTTTGGCTTTAGCTGGGATCCTGATGCTGCTTGAGAATCCTGCTGTTCTGTTTGCCAGTGGTTTCCAGCTTTCCTTTGGAGCAATTCTGGCAGTGACAGTGATCTGGCCTTCTGCTTCCTGGCTGTTGCCGGGACAGGTCAGAAAGCCTTCTGCCCTGCATAGAAAAGCTGGGCAGAGGAGTGGGCAGAGATGGGAACTGACAGGAAGGCAGATCAGCCGATGGGGCTATTATTATTTCCGTCTCTTCCTTCGTTATGCCTTTTTTTGGTTTACGATCAGTGCTGCCATGCTTCCGCTGACAGCCTGGTATTATTATGAAATCCCGCTCTGGGGGTTGCTCCCGAATCTGCTGCTGATCCCTTTGGCACCTGCACTTATGGGTTTGGGAACGATTGGAATACTGACAGCTTGTCTGAATGAAGAGGCAGGACAGCTGCTCCTTCTTCCGCTTGAATATCTGTTGAAAGCGATGCATGTGCTGACTGATCTGATCAGGTCACTTCCCTGGGCAACTTTTGTCTGCGGAAAACCGGCGGTGTGGCAGACTATACTGTCTGCTATATCGTTGCTGACTTTGGCCTGTCTGCTGATCCGTTGGAAATCGATTGTCGGAAAAAGTTCCGGCAGGCAGAAGAGAAAGCTGCTTGTGCAATACAGGAAACTGGCAGGTTTAGGAGTCACGTTGTTTCTGTTTGTACTTCTGTTTCGGTTTGAACCGGTCTGGTCGCTGACTATGCTGGATGTGGGACAGGGGGACTGTCTGGTGATACAGAACCGAAGCTGTGCTTTTCTTGTGGATGGTGGCAGCAGCAGTGTGAAGGAGGTGGGACAATACAGGATCATTCCCTATCTGAAGAGCCAGGGAATCCAGCATCTGGACGGGGTTTTCCTGACCCATCCGGATGAAGATCACAGCAATGGAATCCTGGAGATTTTCCGAGCTGTTGAGGAAAGGGAAGTGACATTGGAGATCGATCGCCTGTATCTGCCTTTTTGGATGGAAGGTGGGGAAGAGGAAAAGGAACTGGTAGAGGCTGCCGGAGGAACAGATACAGAGATCTGTTATCTTGCGAGAGGTGATAGCATCTCTGCCGGTATAACGGAGATGGAGGTGCTGAATCCACTATTGACAGGAGGCTGTCATAGCGGTAATTCAGGATCCCTGGTCCTCTCTGTCAGTAATGGATACTTCGATGCACTCCTGACGGGAGATTTGGAAAGCGATGGGGAACAGTTACTGCTTCCACTTGCCCATAGTTATGAGTATCTGAAAACAGCTCATCATGGTTCAAAAGGCTCCTCTTCTGAATTGTTTCTGCAGCAGGTTCAGCCTGTTGTTGCAGCTATATCTGCTCCTGCAAAAAGCCGTTATGGACATCCACACCAGGAAACTCTGCTCAGATTGGAAGCAGTGGGCGCAGAGATTTATGCAACAATAGATTGTGGAGCGATTCGTGTGGAGGGAAACAAAAGAAGATGGAAATTGCGTGGATATCTGTCCACAAGGCGTACCAGTGCCGACACATGAGCTTTTTCTCTGTGTCGACATTCTTTCTCCGTGCAAAAGATGGTTTTGTAATGTATAATAGAAAGACAGCAGTGAAACTGCAGAATGTTCAAAGACAGGAGATGGGAATCTGTTATGAAAGACAGTCTAGTGATCGTGATCCCGGCCTATAATGAGGAAGAGACAATAGAAGCCGTTCTTGAAGAATGGTATCAGATAATTGAACGTCATGATGGAGATGGGGCATCCAGACTTCTGGTGATCAATGACGGAAGCAGGGACAGAACCGGAGAGATCCTGTCAGCATTTGCAAAGACACATCCTTTGTTCGTCTATGCAGATGAGAAGAATGGAGGACATGGTGCTGCGATCTGGAACGGTTATACGAAGGCTCTGCGCATGAAAGCAGATTATATATTTCAGACTGACAGCGACGGACAGACAACGCCGGCAGATTTTTCGGCCTTTTGGGATAGAAGAAAAACTGCAGATGTTGTAATGGGATGCAGAGTTAACAGAGGAGACGGCCCCGGAAGAGCTCTTGTAAGCCAGGTGCTGAGAATTGTGATCCGTGTTGTATTCAGAGTGAAAACGGCTGATGCCAATTGCCCGTATCGCCTGATGAAGAGAGAGGCTCTTCAGGACGCTATGAGGATGGTTCCGGCCAGATACCATCTGACCAATGTTCTTCTGAGTGTAGCCTTTGAAAAACAGAAAAAGAAGGTTCGCTCTCTTCCAATCTGTTTCAGGGAGAGACAGGGAGGAAAGAATTCCATACATTTTGGGAAAATATGTAAGATGGGAATGCGGTCTCTGTGGGAGTTTTCAAAACTGGAAAGAGAGTATTCTCTGATGGCAGGAGGAAAGCATTGAAGCAGATTGCCGATGATATAAAAAAGAGACAGTTTAAAAGAGTATATCTTCTCTATGGAGAAGAGAAATATCTGAAAGAACAGTATAAAAAGAAGCTCCTTTCTGCTTTGGGGACTGAGGAGGATACCATGAACTTTTCCCGTTTTGAAGGGAAGGGGATCAGTGAGGCAGAACTCATTGATCTGGCAGAAACACTGCCTTTCTTCTCGGAATACAGGGTGATCCTTCTTGAAGATACCGGCTTTTTCAAAAATAAAACAGAAAAGCTTGCCGCGTATCTGGAGAATCCTCCGGATCATCTTGTCATGATCTTTTCGGAACAGGAAGTAGATAAGAGAAATAAATTGTTTAAGACGGTCGGAAAGACCGGTTATCCTGCCGAGTTTGGTGTACAGAAAGCGGATGTGCTGATGCGCTGGGTGCTGGGTATGCTGAACAGGGAGCATAAAAAGATCACCAGGCCGGTGATGGAACTTTTTCTGGAGAAAACAGGAACGGACATGGGACAGATCAGCCAGGAACTGGAAAAGCTTCTTTCCTATACAATGGGAAGGGAAGTGATCCGGGAAGAGGATGTCCTTACGATCTGTACCAACAGGGTGGAGAATCAGATCTTTGCCATGGTCCGTGCAGTAAGTGAGAAGAAACAGAAGAGAGCCCTGCAGCTCTATTATGACCTGCTTGCCCTGAAGGAACCTCCTATGAGGATCCTCTATCTTCTTGCGAGAGAGATGAATCTTCTTCTCCAGGTAAAAGAGATGAAAAATGCAGGTTTTGATCAGAAGACCATCGCTTCTAAGGCCGGTATTGCTCCCTTTGCGGTAAGAAATTATCTTCCGGTGGCGGAGTGCTACAGCAGTGAGATGCTGAGGTCGGCGGTTGAGGATTTTACAGATGCAGAGACCGCTGTAAAAACCGGACGTCTGTCAGATGTTCTCAGCGTGGAGATGATGATTGTAAAATATTCGGAAAATGCTTGACAGAAATTGGAAAAAGGGATATTATTATCAAGCATGTTTCGTTGAGGTTTCCGTGTCTTCCTTGACGATCAAATATATTAAAAAATAATCAAACAATAAAAATTGAAAATTTTCAGGGAGGTGTACACTTTGGCTAACATTAAATCCGCAAAGAAAAGAATCCTGGTTACAAGAACCAAAACCATGAGAAATAAATCTATCAGATCTGCAGTTAAAACAGCTATGAAAAAAGTTGATGCAGCAGTAGCAGCAAACGATAAAGTAGCAGCAGCAGCAGCTCTTCAGAATGCAATCTCTACAATCGATAAAGCTTGCACAAAAGGTGTTTATCACAAAAACAATGCGTCCAGAAAAGTTTCCCGTCTTACCAAAGCTGTAAACTCTATCGCATAATTAAAAATCAGAATGACTATTCAGAACCCGGATGTACCGTCATGCATCCGGGTTTTTGTTGTCTGAAAATATATATTCGATTTCGGCCTTATATAGTAAATGAAACACAGTACAGTTGTTATGACATTTCTTTTTGCTTTTTGTAGAATTCTGCCAAACGTTATGGCATAATGGTGTTGTTATGTGACGAATGTCACAAGGATGCCCATGGCATAGCAAAAAGCGGAAGCTGCGATAGGGAACGCAATGTAAAAATCTGCTTTTGCGGTATGCCTGGTGATCAGAAACAGGGAAAAGACTCTGTCCAAAGCGAAAGAGCGGATCAAAGGGACAGTAGTTGTGTAGAGAACGGAGGAAAGAAGAGTATGGATAGAAAATTTCCAAACCTTTGCAAACCACTTCAGGTTGGCAACGTAACATTCCGCAACCGTATGTGCTCAGCACCTATGGGTGGAACAGACATCACAAAGGACGGCTGCATCGGTCCTAAATCTGCAGCATTTTATGAATTAAGAGGAAAAGGAGGAGCAGCTGCTGTAACTGTAAGTGAGTGTATGGTTCATCCTGAGACAGATGGATCTCATGCATATCATCTGGATCTGGCAGTTCTTGATTCACTGGCTTCCTTTACTTATTGTGCAGACGCAATTCGTCGTCACGGCGCAATCCCTACCCTGGAGCTGTCCCATTCCGGACAGTTTGCCGGCACATATATGACTGATAAAACAAAACAGAAAACCATGATCCAGTATGGTGTAAGCCCATCTGTTCGTGCAGACGGTCTGGAGATCCACGAGCTGACACAGGAGCTGATCGATGATATCGTTGCTTCTTATGGCCGTGTAGCAGGTCTTGCTAAGAGAGCAGGTTTTGAGATGCTGATGATCCATGGCGGACATGGCTGGCTGATCAACCAGTTCCTGTCACCACTCTTTAACGAGAGAACAGACAAATACGGCGGATCTCTGGAGAACAGAACCCGTTTTGCAAAAGAAGTTATGACAGCAATCCGTGAGGCAGTTGGCCCTGGATTCCCTCTGGAGTTCCGTATGAGCGGATCTGAGTTCTGCGAGGGCGGATATGATCTGGACGAAGGTGTTCGTATTGCAAAAGAGATGGAGCCATATGTAGATATTCTCCATGTTTCTGCAGGAACATACCAGAAGACATTCGGCATCACTCATCCATCCATGTTCGAAGAGCACGGAAGAAACGTATTCCTGGCAGAGGAGATTAAAAAACATGTATCCGTTCCGGTTGCTACTCTTGGCGGTCTGAATGAGCCTGAGCTTCTGGAGGAGATCATTGCTTCCGGTAAAGCTGACCTGGTTTACATGGGAAGAGCTCTTCTGGCAGATCCATTCCTTCCAAGAAAAGTGGTTGAGGGAAGAGACAATGAGATCAAGAGATGTCTGCGCTGCTTCACCTGTATGGCTGAGCGTGCTGTTACATCCACAAGACGTTGTACCATCAATCCGCTGATCGGACGTGAGATGGACGGCGTAGAGATCCATCCTGTTGCTGAGAGTGAGAGAAAGAAAGTTCTGGTAGTCGGTGCAGGTCCTGGAGGACTTGAGGCTGCTCTGACAGCTGCTAAGAGAGGACATAAGGTTGTTCTCTGTGACAGCGCAAGCGAGGTTGGCGGTATTCTGAAGAGTGAGAGAGCGCTTCCATTCAAATATGAGATGTATCAGCTTGGTGTTACACAGGAAGTACTGTGCCGCAAGGCTGGTGTTGAGATTCGTCTGAATACTACTGTTACACCTGAGTATGCAGCTGCGGAAAATGCTGACGCCATCATCATCGCTGTTGGTTCTGAGCCACTGGTTCCACCGATCAAAGGCTTAAGAGACGGTGAGAATGTAATCATCGTTAATAACTATTATCTTGAGAAAGATAAAGTGGCAGATGAAGTTGTTGTATTTGGTGGCGGTCTTGCAGGCTGTGAGGCAGCGATCCATCTTGGAATGGAAGGCAAGAAAGTACACCTGGTAGAGATGAGAGACGAGCTTGCTCCTGATGCAAACGTTCGTCATCGTCCTCTTCTTCTGAAGGAGATTGATAAATATGTTACTGTTCATACCGGATATAAGGGAATGGAAGTAACTGCAGACGGAATTATCTGCGAGGATAAGAATGGTGAGACACACCTGGTTCCTGGAAAGACTGTAATCTGTGCTCTTGGTCAGAGAGCAAGAAAACAGGTAGCAGCAGATCTGCTTGACTGTGCACCATGGACCATTACTATCGGTGACTGCAACCGTGCAGCTACCATTACTCAGGCTGTATATCAGGGATATCATGCAGCACTGGATCTGTAAAAACTGACAAAGGCGGAAAGAAACGGGATGGATAAGCTGCGGAAAGAATATGAAGCGCAGATGAAGCGCTATCTTGACGGTAATAAGATCAGCAAACTGATGATCGTTGTAGGCGTGGCCTTTATGATCGTTGGTTTTATGAACAGAAATTCAACGGGAAGGATGATCCTTTTCTTTGCTCTGACGATAGGTTCCTGCGTGGTAGGTGTCCTGGTCGGACAGAAGAGAAAGGCTGCATTTTCCACCTATGTTGGACAGACGGTTACAAGAAGTGTAATGGAAGAGTATTTTCAGGTGGATGACTTTATCATGCATGGAGAGACTCCGCTGGATGAGATCCGTACAGCAGAACTCTTCTGGAACTACAATCGTATTATCGGAAGCCGTGTGGTCAGAGGAAAGCTGGGAGGAAACAGATTTCAGTGTTCCAATGTAACGCTGGATGAGACTACCGGCACAGCCAATAAGAATACCCGTGTTTTTTCCGGCCAGTATGTGTTCACTGATCTGAAAGAACCTGTCAAAGGGGCCATTCGAATTCTGGACAAGGAGAATCCGGTAAAAACTCTGGTACAGGGCTGCCGACCGGTTAAGATGTCCTCAATCCAGGAGTTTGATGATCTCTTTGAGGTTTCTGCAGTGGATCCGGCAGAGGCAAGAGCCTTCCTGACGGAAGAAAGGAGAAAAGCACTGCTTGAACTGAAACATCTTCTGAAAGAGAAAGGCGGAGAGGAAAAGGCACAGCTGAATCTTATGTACAAAGGTAACAAGATTTATGCTGCCCTGGGCTCAGGTGTATTCCTCTTCCACAGACAGACGGAGCTGCTTAAAGTAGAAGAGATTATTGAATATAATTCTCTGGATGCAGCATATGTGCAGAAAGCAGTAGAACTTCTGCTGGTTTGATCAGAAAACAGAATAATATGAAAAAGAAGACCGTCCGGAGTTTCCGGACGGTCTTTTTG
>JAKSRN010000330.1 GCA_024403585.1 Lachnospiraceae bacterium
TAACATGTCGGATAAAATAGTATGGCGCTCATAGACTCTGGCAGCGATGGCAAGACCGGATGGAGTAAGGGTGATATGTCCCTCCTCGTCTACCAGGATCAGATTATTCTGGCGGAGATTTTTCATAGCTACACTGACACTTGGCTTTGAAAAAGATAACTCATTAGCGATATCAATGGAGCGTACATAATTCTGACGCTGATGTAAAACTAAAATGGTTTCCAGATAATTTTCTGCAGATTCCTGAATTTTCATCGAATGCCATTCCTTTCCGAAAATGTGTACTAATTATAGCATAGTGGGAGAAAATATGCAAATAATAGGTCAAAATAGTGGCTCAAGGGAGAAAATCAGCACGATTTTACAAATTGGTTGATTTTTTGGAAAATTTGTATTATAATAATGTTCGTAAAAAGAATTTACCCTTCAAAGAATTTTTTTTACAAAATTAATAACCCCTTATTAATTTATTTTACTCCCCTTGAAAAGGCTCTGTTGCTCCCCAACAGGGTCTTTTCTCTTTGGTGTGGAAATTTCAGACTTTGTTTGTTTTTAGAGAAAAGTGTGATAAGATAGCAGAAACATGAGATAGAAACTGCATGCTTTTTGAGGAGAAAGTATATGGATCGATATGAACTGATCGCTCCCTGCCATTTTGGCCTGGAAGCGGTAATGAAAAGAGAGATTCTTGACCTGGGATATGAGATCACACAGGTGGAAGATGGAAAAGTTACTTTTGAGGGTGATGCAGAAGCCATTGCCTATGCCAATGTTTTTCTGCGTTCGACAGAAAGAATCCTGTTGAAGGTAGGAGAGTTCAAAGCAGTAACTTTTGATGAATTATTTGAGAAAACAAAAGCGCTTCCTTGGGAAGACTATATTCCGGCGAACGGAAAATTCTGGGTGGCGAAAGCCAATTCCCTGAAGAGTAAGCTCTTCAGTCCTTCTGACATCCAGTCTATTATGAAGAAAGCAATGGTGGAGCGCCTGAAGGAGAAATATCATAAGGAGTGGTTTGAAGAGGACGGAGCAGAGTATCCGATCAGGGTATCCATCCTGAAGGATCGCGTAACCATCGGTCTGGACACAACCGGCGTTTCTCTCCATAAGAGAGGCTATCGTCAGATGAAGGTAAAGGCACCGATTACGGAGACTCTGGCATCTGCACTTTTGATGCTGACTCCGTGGAAGGGGAACCGGATCCTGGTGGATCCTTTCTGCGGAAGTGGTACCTTTCCAATTGAGGCTGCCATGATGGCCGCAAATATGGCTCCCGGCATGAAAAGAAGATTCTTAGGAGAGCATATGACCAACTTCCTTCCGGCAGAAAACTGGAAGAATGCCAGAGAAGAAGCGAGAGATCTGGTGGATCTTGGTATCGAGACAGACATCCAGGGATTTGATATCGATCCTCTGGCTGTGGAGGCTGCAAGGGCCAATGCAAAGATGGCAGGAGTTGACCAACTGATCCATTTCCAGGAGCGCCCGGTAGCAGAACTGTCCCACTCCGGCCATTACGGATTTATCATCACCAACCCGCCTTACGGAGAGCGTCTGGAAGAGAAAGAAGCACTTCCTGAGCTTTACAGTGTCCTGGGTGAGCGATTCAGAAAGCTCCCTGACTGGTCCATGTATATGATCACATCCTATGAGGATGCCCAGCGTTATATCGGAAAGAATGCTGACAAAAACAGAAAAATCTATAACGGCATGCTGAAAACCTATTTCTACCAGTATCCGGGTCCGAAGCCGCCGAAGAAAAAAGTCTGAAGCTTGAGTTTATACAGGATTGGCATGATACAGCAATACGAAGAAAGTGAGACAGACAATTATGAAAAAATTAATCTTTGCAACCGGTAATCCGGGTAAGCTCAAAGAGATCCGCGCGATCATGGGCGATATGGATATGGAGATCCTTACCATGAAAGAAGCCGGCATCAATGTAGATATTGTAGAAGACGGAAAGACCTTTGAAGAGAATGCCATCATTAAGGTGAAAACAATTCTGGCAGCACTGCCGGAGGGTGAGGATGCCCTTGTAATGGCAGATGATTCCGGATTGGAAGTAGATGCCATGGATAAGGCTCCGGGTGTTTATTCCGCTCGCTGGATGGGAGAGGATACTTCCTATAGAATTAAAAACATGAAGATCGTAGAACTGCTGGAGGGTGTTCCGGTAGAGAAAAGAACGGCACGCTTTGTATGCACGATTGCAGCAGGAGAGAAGGGAAAAGAGATCCTTGTTGCAAGAGGTGTGATCGAAGGAAAGATCGGCTATGAGGAGCGTGGAGAGAATGGTTTCGGTTATGACCCGATCTTCTACCTTCCGGACATGAGCCGTACCACAGCAGAACTTTCGCCGGAAGAGAAGAATGCCATCAGCCATCGCGGAAATGCGCTCCGTGCAATGAAGAAAAAACTCCAGAAAAAATAATTTGAAAAAATTAAAAAAAGGTGTTGACTTGTCATAGGGCATGTGATAAAGTATGTCTTGCGTCGGGGGAACAGCAAACAAGCTGCTACCGATGCAAGAGTTACGGGGTGTAGCTCAGCTTGGCTAGAGCGCCTGGTTTGGGACCAGGAGGCCGCAGGTTCGAATCCTGTCACCCCGATCTGCAGGTGTAGTTCAATGGTAGAACACCAGCCTTCCAAGCTGGATACGTGGGTTCGATTCCCATCACCTGCTTTTGTACTGTAAGTACATACGTGTTCGTAGCTCAGCTGGATAGAGCAACGGCCTTCTAAGCCGTGGGTCG
>JAKSRN010000331.1 GCA_024403585.1 Lachnospiraceae bacterium
GACTCTGAATGACCTGTATTATATTTGTTGATGTGAGCAATTGCTTCATCGACACCGGAAACAGTGCGGATTGAAACAATATAATCCAGGTACTCTCTGCCCCAGTCCTCTTCTGTAGCAGGAATTGCACCCTCCATCAGAGGCAGTGCCTGCTCATCAGCACGCATCTCAACAGATTTTTCCTGAAGGCGCTTTGCCAGAACAGGAAGAAGGGCTTCTTTTACCTTCTCGTGGATCAGCAGGGATTCACATGCATTACATACACCAACACGCTGCGTTTTTGCGTTCATGATAATATCGACAGCCATATCAAGATCGGCTGTCTCATCAACAAAGATATGGCAGTTTCCTGTACCGGTCTCAATAACAGGAACTGTTGAATTCTCAACAACGGCCCGGATCAGTCCTGCGCCTCCACGAGGAATCAGAACGTCCACGTACTCTTTCAGTCGCATAAAGCGTGTGGTTGTCTCACGATCAGTAGCTGTGATCAGCTGGATCGCATCTGCTTCAGCTCCCATACAGGTAAGTGTATCCCTGATAGATTTTACAATTGCCATGGTAGAATTCAGCGCATCACTTCCGCCCTTAAGAATAACCACATTCGAAGTTTTAAAGCAAAGGGCAAATGCATCCGCCGTAACATTTGGACGTGCCTCGTAGATAATGCCTACTACGCCCAGTGGTACACGTTTGCGGCCAATCAGAAGTCCGTTTGGTCGTTTGGTCATACCGGTTACTTCTCCAATGGGATCCGGAAGGGAAGCCACCTGGCAGATTCCTTCTGCCATACCGTCGATACGCTCTTTGGTCAGCAGCAGACGATCAAGAAGACCCTTGCTCATACCATTGGCACGGCCTTTTTCCATATCAAGTGCGTTGGCAGCGATGATGGTGTCAGCATTCTTCTGAAGATCAGCTGCACAGGCACGAAGAATTGTATTTTTTTCATCAATAGAGAGTTTCTGCATGGCAGGACGGGCTGCCTTGGCTCTCTGTCCAATTTCAATTAAATCCATTGTTTTACTCCTGTGTGTAAATACCTTTTTCTGTGATCAGCATCTGAGGGAAGATATCAGTAGGTTCTGCAGGTACCTCATCCACGATCTGGAATTCAAAAGCCACCGCGCAGGTTACATGATTGGTGTGTTTTTCCAGATAACGGTCATAAAATCCACCGCCGTAACCGCAGCGATGAAGATTGCGGTCAAAACCAACACCCGGAAGGATCATCAGCGCATCCTCACAGTCAGCAACTTCACCGTATGCAGGCTCAGGAATATGGAAGTATCCATCCTCCAGCTGATCAAAGGTGGTCAGAATATAGTAGATCATGTCTTTTCCGTGTACCTTTGGAACAGCAACGGTTTTTCCGTCTGCCCAGGCATGCTCACAAAGCTGACGGGTCATAACTTCCTTGTTATAATCCATATATGCGTAAATGCAGGAAGCATTCTTATAAGCATCTGTAGAATATAACTGCTCCATAATAGCAGCACTGTCGTCGATGATGGCCTGTGGATCGGCATCTTTTCTTCTCTGGAAGATCAGTTTACGGATTTCTTTTTTCTTTGCAGTGATTTCTGTTTTTTCCATATGCGGTCCCCCTTATTAGCTTGTGATTTTTTTAGATGGTTTGTTTTTGTATTTCTCTCCTAGATTTGTAACGGAACCGTCAGCCTCTACAATATCGATATTGTCAAGCTGGGCTCTTAAATTTTTACGGATGGCATCCAGATACTCCTGGCGAAGGATCTGCTGCTCTACTTTTTCTTCCGGTGTAAGGCCAACGGTTTTGGCCTTGCGTGCTAACTCGTTGATACGAGGAATGTTCATGGTGATTCTCCTTAGTTGTTATACATAAGCTGTAAATATCCTATTACATAGAAAGCATCTTTCTTATCTGACAGGAATAGAGTTCCACAGGATTCTCCGTTTATGATGCGGTGAATGTTATGGAAATCTCCTCCATTGGCAATGACCATATCTGCGCCTGATGCGGATGCAATGGTTGCGGCGGAAAGCTTTGTAGCCATTCCTCCTGTTCCTACATCTGAAGAACTTCCTTTACCCATTGCCATCAGATTTTCGTCCAGCTTTTCTACTGTTTCAATGAATCTGGCATTCGGATTCTTTCTCGGATCATCGGTATACAGTCCGTCTATATCTGACATAAGAATAAGAAGATCTGCTTCGATAAGGGCTGCAACAACTGCTGAAAGTGTATCATTGTCACCGAAGGTGGAAAGTGTAGCCAATTCATGAGTTGCAATTGTATCGTTCTCATTAACGATTGGAATTACGCCCATGCGAAGAAGCTCATTAAATGTGTTCTTTGCATTGGTTCTGCTGTGATTATCCAGCATGGTATTCTTTGTCATAAGAACCTGACTGCAGATCTGATTATATTCAGAAAAGAGTTTCTGATAGATCATCATCAGTTTCGCCTGACCTACAGAGGCGCAAGCCTGTTTTACTGAGATTTCTGTTGGTCTCTGATCCAGTCCCAGTGTTTCACGTCCTACTGCTACTGCACCGGAAGTAACAAGAACAACGTCCTTTCCCTGATTTCTCAAATCTGTCAGCTCACGGATCAATACTTCCAGTTTAATAAGGTCCAGTCTTCCGGTTTCCGGATGGGTAAGGGAAGAAGAACCAATCTTAACAACAATTCTTTTTTTATCTTTTAAAGTTTCTCTATAATTCATAGGAAGATTCATACTGCCAAAGCAGTATTCTCCTTTCTT
>JAKSRN010000332.1 GCA_024403585.1 Lachnospiraceae bacterium
TCCTCCTTCCAATCTGCTTCCTCATCTTCGTCTTTCTTCTGCTTGATCATCCGCTCCATTCGGATATAGTACTCCAGAAGCCGCAACACATAATCGGGAGCATGTCTGCCGTCACGTTCCCACTCGGATACGGTTCTGTATGGGATATCAAAATACTCGCAGAACTCCTTCCGGTTCATACCGGTACTTTCTCTTAATTCTTTTATCTTCTTTGCTTTATCCATGATAATAACCTCAATATTTAGTTAACACGTTGTGTTCATGATATCACATTTCCGCCATGGACACAACGTGTTTATTTAAGCCGCCTTACGGCTCATGTTCTTCATGCTTTCCGAAAACCTTTCCAACCGGTGAAGACGTACTTCCGGCCTTGGCTTTACTAAAAGATCCAAATACCAGATCGTATGCCGCTGCTGCTCCAGATGCTTCGCAAGAATACGAGGTCCATACTTGATCATAAGATCCGCCATCAGCCTTGCATAACGATCAAATGCAGCATCATACTCCGGCACATCATAATATCTGCCCATAGTTCTCCTTTCTTTTCCAATGTCCGATTCATCTGTACATGTGTACTTCCGTACCGCGGGTTCTATACACATGTACAGATGTACGGATGATTTCAATATCAGTACCCAAGTCTTCTCAGCACATATATGCCGGTGTATCCTCTTCGGCGTCTTCCCTGAGCACCTTGAATTGTGTTGGAATATACCAGCTGATATTTCTCCGCGTGCTGATACAGAAATGCCGAGAAACTTTTAACAGCAATCGGTGTTTCGGCATTGTCTTCGCACCAATCCTTATACGCTGCATACAGTTCCTGTGTCGCAGCGGAACCATTTGTATCAAAACGGATGTAATCCTCTGCCTTCAGGAAATCCAGTACGTTATTGGCTTCTCTCATGACATTCGTGATATTATCCTTTGCCCTCTGACTGATGGTAAAGTGATACTGATTGCTTATCAGCCGTTTCAGTCCTTCAAGCATCCACAAAAGGATACCTTCCTTTTCTTCAACAAGCTTGTCAGCCAGGAACGGATCATCCACGCGGTCCTCCGGTCTGTCTTTTGTTGTCAGCACGATCTGTCTGCGAAAGAATCCGTCTGATCTGTCGTGCAGAGAAGTTAGCGCTCCGTTTCCGAAACAGATAAAGCGCACATACAACTGCCGCTGATAACTCTGGATGCCTTTTCGCTCCAGGTCCATTTTTCCTTCCGAGGTAACGATCGATTTAATATAATTGGTCTTAGGCAATGCGCCCATGTCCATATCATCATCGATCATGACCAGCTTTCCCTCCAGATCAGCCCTGGCAAAGCGGTTGTTTTCGATTTTCTGGATGCTGGTCGTATTCATACTGTCACCGAAGATCTCACGCATGACACGGCCGATACGGGACTTTCCCTCGCCGCCTTTACCAATGAGCATCAGCATTTTCTGTGCCCTGGTATCAGGGAGCAGACAGTAACCCATATACTCCTGAAGTGTCAGGATATCCTCTTCAACCAGCAAATCCTCCAGAAAGGCGAGCCAGTGCGCTGGTATTGGTGCTTCAGCTGCAAATGCTACCGGCAGGCGGTTATTACAGAACTCTTTCTTCCCGGCAAATGAACCATCCAGGTAGTACGTTCCATTGCTCAGATGAATGCGGTCGGTCTGCAGCGGCAACGGTTCGGAGTATGCCTCCATCCTAAGTACACTCATAATATCCGAGGTCTTTCTGGCTGCCCCTGATTCGAGGTACTCACTGAGTTCGTCATAGATCTTTTTCTTCAGGTACTCTTCATCCGGAATAGGTCCGTCATAATCGTAGAACCTGCCGTTAATGCACTTCAGGTGATATCTGCAGAGAAAATCACAGGCAAATACCGTTTCCAATACACGGTTATCTTTGGAGATCCAATTAGGTTTTTCAGCTTGCTGCACGTTCCTGTCCCTCCTTTTTCAAATCACTAAGCCTCTGCTCAATTCTTTCGATCAGCTTCGATGAAAGGAAATTCTTTGCAATTCTTTCTCTTTCATCTTCGGCAGCATCGTCCAATAACTGAAGTCTGTAATCTGTCACTTCAAGATTGTGACATGCTTCCACAAACCGGTCATCCAATGGAGTCTCCGGCGATTTAGGTGCCAGTTCTTTCTTCCACAACCAGAGCAGTCTTCTGTACTCCGAAAGAGCCTTTACACACCTTTGCTCAGCAGTGTGCGCGCTCACTTTTTCATAAGTCGAAGCTCTTTGGGCTTTTGTTTTTGCACCGATTTCACACTGGTTAACGCCAAAATCATTCAACAGTTTACGTGCTGCCTCGATTTTTGACAGTCCAAATAATCCAGCCGTCAGGTCGATTACATCACCATGTTCGCCGCATCCAAAACAGTAAAAATGATCTGCCTGGATATAGAAGCTTGGACTCCGATCGTTGTGAAACGGACAATTTGCCATCTTGTTTCTTCCGATTTTCAGTCCGTACATTTCGGCCGCTTCACGTACAGATACCGATGCTTTTGCCAATTCAAATGGGGTCATTTTTTCTTCCTCCTTTATGCAATTTGATCCGGCCCCACGGCAAAATAAAAAGGCCGGCACACCAGTACCGACCTTCAAAAGAGTAGACTTATCCTACTCTGCACTTCGAAGTCCTGATACCAATGTAACCGGCCTTTGCACATCAAAGCACCGTTCTGTCAACACAGAAATCCATTCACCCAATACAGGGATCTTATATGTATATCACTCTTGC
>JAKSRN010000333.1 GCA_024403585.1 Lachnospiraceae bacterium
AAGCATGGACCCAGAACGGCGGATCCGATATAGAGATTGCCGTTAACCTTTTCTTTTACTGCGATCTCACGAACCTGCATAGCATCATTGACTGCATAGGATCCTCCGGTACCACCGGTAATGGATCCGGTGGTACAAAGGACTGCATCCTGACCATCACCCAGATGTTTACGGATCATTTTCACAAGCTTTGAATTTCTGATTCTCTTCGGTCTTACCAGGTTATTGAATGCTCCAATGTCCTGTCTGCCGTACTGACCTTCTGTAAGATCCATGTCCAGATCCTGCTGATCAAAAGATGCATAGAAAAGAACCTTTCTTGGATCTCTTGTGCTGATGATTCCACCAATCTTATTGCAGGCAACAAAATCAGCCAGATTCTCTTCCTCAAGAACAATCTCTGTGGTAGCCATGGAGCCATATCCAAGGGTGCGTGCATTTTGATAAGAACGAACAATTTTTTTCAGCTGATCACAATCACCGTTCTTACGGTCACTGTCATGGATAAAGATCACAATCTTACCAAGATTTTTTCTGTGGCAAAGACAATACAGGACAACCTGTGAAGCGATTTTAACTCCGTTACCTCCAACTGCAACCAGGAACTTAACAGCTCCTGTATTTTCAATCATTTTTTTGATAGCCATCTTTAATCCTCCTTCTTATAATGGTCTGATAAAACGATATGCAATAAAGGAACCGATTGCCTGAAGGACCAATCCTTCCGCAATAGTCACAATAAAGATCCATGGTGTGTAATAGATGATTCCGTAGTAGAAGAAACCGACAGCACCACCTGCCAGGAATCCTGGAATCAGAGAACTGAACATCCAGATCAGCCATCCTTTGTAATGACGAAGATCCATATCTTTCGTCTGGCTGCGTTTCACCTGATACCAGATAAAGTATGTGATCGCTACAGTAACCAGTGTGATCATCATCCCTACAATACCGGCATAAACCGGCTCACTTTCTTCTGTTACAAAAGCAAGAACCGCTGCCATGGCAATTGCCAGGATTGTCATTCCAACCTGTACTCCTACACCTAAAAAACCTTTAAAAACTCTCATCATGTTCTCCTTTCAAATTTGTTTTTATTTTGATGACGCCCAGATCCCCTTGGTCATGCTTTCCAGGCGCCAGCATTTTCTGATTTATGCTTCCGGCTTTTTCCAGCTGTCTACATTGCAGAAGATCACTTCCACGTCCTGTGCCTTATTGATACTGCAATGAATGACTGTATCTGTTGTTTTCATATCCAGAATGCTTCTGCAGAACAGATCCAGATCCATTGTTTTCTGGTTCCAGAGCTTGGGATCATCTGTGTTACCTGCTCCGGAAAGGGAGAAGTCTTTCTCTCTGATCCAATCCGGATAAGTGACCTCCTTCTCAACACTCTGCAGCATATGGAAGACTACTTTCAGATTCTTCTTTTTCAGCTTGATCTCAGACTTTCCGCCCAGACAACGAACCTTCAGGTTTCCATCCGTGGCAGTGATGTCAAAGAGTTCCGGCCATTTCAATGCCGGGATCTCCATCCAGGTGCCATCCACATCCTGATATACCTGAAAACCGGTGCAGGTTGTGGTGGTAGGAAGCATTTCCTGCATTCCCTGCAGCTGTTCCGCATAAGCAGCGGTCCAGTTCCAGAAGCCTTTATAAGAAGAATTGATCTTCAAGGAGATCCCTTTATAGGTAAGTGCACCGGATCCAACTTCCGCATCGGTACGTTTTTTTGCTTCTTCAAGACCACATTCTTCCAGTCTGGTGATATGGGTCTGTACGTATTCTTCCAGCTCTGCTTTGCGATCCCTGTCTTTGGAACGGATCAGCTCCTTGATCTCCTGTTTGTCAGCGTACTCTCCGGCTGTAACTTCCACCTGGATCTCCGGATCATCAACAGCTTTCAGGTTATCCACCTGCGCAAAAGCAATGCCCGCTGTATCCAGATATTTGCTGACCTTGATGAGATAATCGCGAACGCCATCCTTCTGACCGGTGATCAGTACGTACAGAGGTTTTGTATCTGAACCGTCAAATTCAGCACGGATACTCTCTGATGGGTTGTCAGGGTTCATTACATAAGAGGTACCGTTATAGTAGAAGTCGAATGCCAGAACTGCTGCTGCGTAATCCTCTTCACTTCCCAGATTCGCTACGCATTTCTTTCTGATGTCTTGTCCGATCTTGTAGAGGGATGAACCCTGCTCCTGAAAATCTGACACCAGAACAGTCACCGTATCCTCTGCAAATGCTCCCACACCCTCTTCATCCTTCATAAGAAGACTGATCGGACCTTCGTTCTTATTCTCATAAGAACCCTCACTCAGCAAGCAGTAGTAACCAAATCTTTCATCCTCAGACTTTGTTTCGTCATCGGTTTTTGTTACCCCAAGGGCAACATTGCCATCGTAGGGAAGCCAGCGAAGGAACTTGTTCTCATTCGCATCGATCACGGCTGTGGAGGAATCCTGATAACCATTCAGGATGGATTCCAGTCCCTTCATCAGACTTACGTATTTGGGATCATTGGCATATCCCATCATGGTGACGGTTGAATCAGCTGCAAGCAGGTATTTCAGATCATCATAGGAGATACGTCTATCTGTTGTAGACACCAGTGTAACATCCAGCACTTCTGATTCATCGGTCATCTCTGACTCATCAGTAGCTTCCATCTCTTCACCGTTTTCACTGGCTTCATCAGCTTCAGATTTCTGAGCCACTGTCTCAG
>JAKSRN010000334.1 GCA_024403585.1 Lachnospiraceae bacterium
TCAGGCTCTTGTCCATACTACGCCTTCTCTTGTATCCTTCAGAACGATTCCCATCTCTAACAGCTGAGCACGGATCTCGTCTGCTCTTGCAAAGTTTTTCGCTTTCTTAGCTGCTGTACGCTCCTGGATCAGAGCCTCGATATCAGCATCCAGAACTTCCTCTTTCTTCTCAGCGATCAGTCCAAGGATATCGCACAGCTCGATGATCTCTTTGCGAACAGCCTCTGCAAATGCCTTTGAACAGCCACTTACTGCCTCTGTATTTGCAAATTTTACCAGTTCAAATACAGCTGCGATTGCATCAGCAGTATTCAGATCATCATCCATAGCTTCCTCAAATTTATTGCGGAATGCAGCCATCTCTGTCAGTTTTGCACTCTCCTCTGCTGTCAGATCAGCGTTAGCTGCTGCATCAGCAATTCTCTTCAGAGAATCTGCACATGTAACGATACGCTCCAGGGCATTCTTGGAAGCTTCCATGATCTCCTGGCTGAAGTTCAGCGGACTTCTGTAATGTGCAGAAAGCATGAAGAAACGAAGAATCTGCAGGTCGTATTTCTCGCCGATCTCACGAACGGTAAAGAAGTTGCCCAGAGATTTACTCATCTTACGGTTATCAATGTTCAGGAATGCATTGTGCAGCCAGTATTTTGCAAAGATCTTGCCGTTTGCACACTCAGACTGAGCGATCTCATTCTCATGGTGAGGGAAGATCAGATCCTCTCCACCTGCGTGAATATCGATCTCGTCACCCAGGTATTTTTTGCTCATTACAGAGCACTCAATGTGCCAGCCCGGTCTTCCATCGCTCCATGCAGACTCCCATGCAGGCTCACCCTCTTTTTTCGGTTTCCAAAGTACGAAATCAAGCGGATCTTCTTTCTGATCCTCACCTGTTACCAGAAGAGCACGCTCTCCGGAACGCAGATCATCCAGATTCTTATGAGAAAGTTTTCCGTACTCCTCGAATTTTCTTGTACGGAAGTAAACAGTTCCGTTTACATTGTAAGCATATCCCTTGTCCATCAGAGTCTGAATCATGTCCAGCATTCCCTGGATCTCTTTTGTAGCCTGTGGATGTGTGGTTGCAGGACGTACGTTCATATCAGCCATATCTTTTTTGCACTCTTTGATGAAACGCTCAGATACTTCCTCTGCAGGAATGCCTTCTTCAATGGATTTTTTGATAATCTTGTCATCTACGTCTGTAAAGTTGGATACGAAGTTTACCTCATATCCTTTGTACTCCATATAACGTCTTGCAGTATCGAATACGATCATAGGTCTTGCATTACCGATATGGATAAAGTTGTATACGGTAGGACCGCATACATACATTCTTACTTTTCCTTCTTCAATAGGAACAAACTCTTCTTTTCTTTTTGTCAGTGTGTTGTAAAGTCTCATAGTGTTCTCCTTTATATCAGATCTGCCAGACAGATCTTTTTTGTCTTGTTATTCTGCATCTTCCTGATCCTGTCGGTTATGACAGCCGCTACAACCGCTACAGCCCTCACATCCTCCCAGGGAACCATAGTTCAGATCAGTCAGTGCAGGTGTAATGGAGCAGATTGCCTGTGCTGCAATTCCTTCTCCTGCCCCGGTAAATCCAAGGCCTTCTTCTGTAGTTGCCTTGATATTTACCTGATCCTCAGCAAGATGAAGGGTTGCTGCAACATTCTTCTTCATCTGGTCCAGATACGGTCGGAGTTTTGGTCTCTGTGCAATAATGGTTGCATCGATATTTTCAATCAGATACAGCTTTTCTTCCAGAAGTCCGCCAACATGCTCCAGCAGTTTCAGACTGGAAATCCCTTTGTAAGCAGGGTCCGTATCCGGAAAATGATAACCAATATCATTCAAGGCTGCTGCTCCCAGCAGTGCATCCATAATTGCATGAAGTGCCACATCCGCATCTGAATGGCCCAGCAGACCTTTTTCATAAGGAATCTCCACCCCGCATAGGATCAGTTTACGATCCGGTACCAGTCTATGCACATCATATCCTGTTCCAACTCTCATTGTATTCCTCCTGTTACTTGCTTTCCCGTCAGTTAAAACCAAACAGTTTCTGTGCCATCTTATAGAAGGCAGTAAAAAGCCCTTTTCCCAGATGACCGTGAAGGTTGGTCAAAATACCGGTGATTGCAAAACGACAGTTTCGGTATGCCCGAATATCACTTGCCTTCAGACGTTTCCAAAGTTCTTTTTTCTTCTTTATCGCCTCCGGGGTTCCGGATCGGATCAGCATCGCTGAGGAAACAGTCATGATAATACTTAAGTAATGGATCAGGTATTTTCTCTGTTTTCCTTTCAAACCACGATACTGGTGCATATAGTCGATCATCAGCTGGTTGACCTTCAGCTGCTGTTCAATTCTTTTGATCATCACGCTTTCATTCACAGACTGATCCGGACGACCGATATAATACCGGTACAGATCCACATCCAGATAATACATCTTCTGGATCATGGAAAACGGCACAAAGGCAAATATGTTATCTACATAGAACGTATGCTCCGGTAATTCCAGTTTCACATCTCTCAGAAGCTGTGTACGTACGATCATAGAATGCATCAGCACATACTTTGTAACAGGAATTCGTTTCATATCATCCCATCCGAAGATTTTTCCGGCTGGGAAGATATCTGTATAACGCATAACCTTCTTTCTTTTTGCGCCTTCTTTTTCATATACATAATTACTGAGGAGCAGATCCGGAATCTCTTCG
>JAKSRN010000335.1 GCA_024403585.1 Lachnospiraceae bacterium
GGGAGCGAAAAAGAATGACGATCAAAGAAGTATGTGAAAAGTACGATATTACCCCGGATACGCTTCGCTATTATGAAAGAGTAGGTGTGATTCCGGAAGTTTCCAGAACAGCCGGAGGTATTCGCAATTACACCCAGACAGATCTGAATTGGGTGGAGAATGCCATCTGCATGAGAGGTGCCGGTGTTCCGGTGGAGATGATCATCGAGTATGTCCGTCTGTTTCAGATGGGAGATGCGACCTTTGAGGCCAGATGTAATCTCCTGAAGGAAGCGCGGGAAACAGTGGAAATTGCAAAACGTAAATATGATCAGGAACTTAACCGGCTGAATTACAAGATTGGCAAATATGAAGAAGCCATCCGGACCGGCGTACTGATCTGGGATGATGAAGAAATGAAACAGGATTGCTTAGGAGGAGAAACAAAATGATCTACAGAAATTTTCAGGATATTAAACTTTCAGGATTGGGACTTGGCATGATGAGACTGCCGGTCATTAACGGAGATGATACAAAAATCGATGAAACAGCGGCAGCTGAGATGATCGATTACGCTTATAAAAACGGCATCAACTATTTCGATACCGCATGGGGCTATCACAACGGAAACTCCGAGCTGACCGCAGGAAAGTTCCTGTCCCGTTATCCGAGAGATACCTACTATCTGGCAACCAAGTTCCCGGGATATGATAATTCCAACATGCCGAAGGTGAAAGAGATCTTCGAGAAACAGCTGGAGAAACTGCAGACAGAATACTTTGATTTCTATCTGTTCCACAACGTATACGAGGGCAATATCGACGATTACCTGAACCCGAAATTCGGTATCTTTGATTACCTGATGGAGCAGAAAAAGAACGGACGCATCAAGCATCTTGGTTTTTCCGCACACGGCAGTGTGGAAGTGATCAAACGCTTCCTGGCAGCTTATGGTGAGCATATGGAATTCTGCCAGCTTCAGCTCAACTACATGGACTGGCATTTCCAGGGCGCAAAGGAAAAGGTGGAACTGTTAAAAGAGCATGGTATTCCGGTATGGGTTATGGAGCCACTCCGCGGCGGCAGACTGGCATCCGCATCTGAAAAGAAAGCTGCACTGATGAAAGAACTTCGTCCGGATGAGACCGTACCTGCATGGGCATTCCGCTTCCTGCAGGCGATTCCGGAAGTAACTATGGTACTTTCCGGCATGTCCAACATGGATCAGCTGAAAGCAAACATGAAAACCTTCGAGACAGACGCACCACTTACCGAAGAGGAATTCGACAAGCTGGTAGCACTGGCAGATGAAGAAACCGCACAGGGCGGACTTCCGTGTACCGCATGTCATTACTGCACCACCCACTGTCCGCAGGAACTCCCGATCCCGGAACTCATCGCACTTTACAATGAGCATAAGATCACCGGAGGCGGATTTATTGCACCGATGGGTGTGGCAAGTATGCCGGCAGAAAAACGCCCGAAGAACTGCGTAGGCTGCAGAAGCTGTGAGCAGGTATGTCCGCAGCAGATCAAGATCTCAGAAATGATGACTGAATTCTCCGGAATGATCGGAATGTAAGTCATGAAACGGAAGAAGAGATGGTTTTGCTCAGTCAGCATGATGCTGCTGATCTGCTTCATGCTGTCGGGATGCAGTTATATAAAACAGGTATCTGACAAAAGCAGTAAGACGGAAGAGACAGCAGAGGAGACATCATCAGAGACAGGTGCAGATACTGAGAGGGAGCAAGTTGATATGAAAATGAACGTACAGATCGGTGATTTTACATTTACAGCAACACTGGAAAATAACACTGCTGTAGAAGAACTGGTACAGATGATGAAAGAAAAACCGGTCACGATCGAGATGAGCGACTATGCCGGAAATGAAAAAGTGGGACCACTCGGGAGAAGCCTGACTGCCAATAACAGTCAGACCACTACGCACACCGGAGATATCGTTCTGTATAACAGCAGCAATATCGTCATGTTCTATGGAAGCAATTCCTGGAGCTACACAAGAATAGGAAAAATCGATGATCTCACCAACTGGGAAAAAGCACTTGGAAGCGGAAGTATTACCGCTGTATTTTCGGTTGGAGAGTAGGAGGGATATTCAGATATGAGTAAAAAAGTAGTTGTAATATCTGCAAGTCTTCGTGCAAACAGTAATTCAGAAAAACTGGCAGAGCAGTTTGCACTGGGAGCGAAAGAGGCAGGAAATGAAGTAGAAGTCATTTCCCTGAAAAAGAAGAATATCGGATTTTGCATTGGCTGCCTTGCCTGTCAGAAAGCAGGTGAGTGTGTGATCAAAGATGATGCGATCGCAATCACAGAGGCTGTACTGAATGCTGAAGTTGTGGCATTCTCAACTCCGATTTACTATTACGAGATGTCCGGTCAGATGAAAACACTGATCGACCGAATGAATTCCATGTATCCGAAAGATTATAAGTTCAGGGATATCTACTTACTGACAGCAGCGGCAGAAGATGAGGACTATGTTCCTGAAAAAGCAATCTCCGGTTTGCAGGGATGGATCGATTGTTATGAGAAAGCGGAGCTTAAAGGATCTGTCTTCTGTGGTGGAGTTAATGATCCGGGAGATATTGCAGGTAATGAAAAGCTGCAGGCAGCATATAAAATGGGTTACGAAGTATAATGTAAAAGTGCAGGATTTCCATTCTGAAAAGAGTGGAGATCCTGCTTTTTTTGCGTCATAAGTCAGGTGTGTTTTTGTCGGA
>JAKSRN010000336.1 GCA_024403585.1 Lachnospiraceae bacterium
TCTTCACAGATATTTCCAGACCGATGGTAAACATCAGAAGAATGACACCAAGGTCAGCTAAGAGATTCACCTGTTCAGAGGTGATGAGTCCGAAACAGTAAGGACCTACAAGGATACCTGTGATGAAATATCCGATAATAAACGGCAGACGCAGTTTTCGTCCGACAAGGAGAACAACAATCGCGCAAACCAGCACGATAAAAACTGCCCAGATTAGTTCTGTTTCATCCATAAGTCTTCTTATATGATAATACGATACTTATTTTCTTTGACAGAATAAAACTGTTTTGAATACAAACTAAAAAGTATGATAAAAAGAACCGGGAAATAACACCGGACAGTACAAATCCTCCAGTTAGCTTACTCTTTAACTTCCGAGACTGCGGCCCTGTTACTCATCATTTTTTGAAATATCTATAATACGGGAAACTCCGTCAACTGATTTAATGATTTCAGCCGTCTCTTCCGGAACAAACTCTTCCCAATCTCCTCCGGACAGCAGTAATTTTCTGATATGAGTGCCTGAAAGCGTACTTCGTTCATACATCGGCGGAGATCTGACTTCTATGCCTGCTTCACGAAACAGTCTGATTACCTGCGGGTTTGATGAATAAACCACATCAAACTGGGGAACCATCGAACAAACGTGTGAAACCCAGATAGCATTCCTGTGAACATCCGGAATCGGCAGCACATATAACGGGATATTCAGATGAGATAATGCACGGGTAATCATCAGAACACGCTCACCTGCGGTAAACGGATGCAGCACTTCGTGACTTAACTGGGAACTTCCGATACCGATAATCAGTTCATCGACTTCCGAAGAGATGTACTCAACCGCCGCCTTATGTCCGTTGTGAAACGGCTGGAATCTTCCGATGTAAAGTCCCCGCATCAGACACCTCTTCCTTTCGCAATCAATGCAGCAGTCCGGGCTGCAAACGCCCCTGCCGTAAATCCGGCATCAATATTTACGACGGTAATTACCGCGCATGACTGCAGCATAGAAGCAAGAGCTGCCTCGCCTTTTCCCATGTAGCCGTAGCCGGTTGAAACAGGAACACCAATAACCGGTTTATCTACAAGCCCCGCGACAACAGAAGGAAGTGTTCCTTCACGTCCGGCACAGACCACATAGACATCAGCCCGCTTCAGAGAATCAAGCGCCGGAAAGAGTCTATGGATTCCTGCAACACCTGCATCATATGCATACAGCACTTCAGCGCCAAGCTCTTCGGCGATGGCACGTGCCTCTTCTGCAACACGAATATCAGATGTGCCTGCGGTAATAATTCCTACAACACCGCCGGAGGGTGTTGGCTTTCTTCCGTCTGAAACAATCAGAATCCCGCCTTTTCTCCGCTCAGGCGTAAATCCGTCAGGCAGATTGCTGCAGACCGCATCAGCCTGCTCATCAGAGATTCTGCTTACTACACAGCGGCCTTTTGCTGCAGCATAGTTTCGTACAATCTCAACAAGGGCTTCAGTCTCTTTTCCTTCAGCAAGAACAACCTCAGGCATTCCGCAGCGGGTTTCACGCTCAAAGTCAAGTTTTGCCACATCACCTACGATAGATACTTTTTCATCCATAGTTATGCTCCGAATGCATTATCAAGGACAGCCGTTTTTTCTGTTTTGTGCAGTTTGTCCGCCCACTTCAGTTCACGCACTGCAGCTGATGCTTTTGCCATCTCAAAGAAAGCGCGCGCCTCTTCTGTTTTCCCGGTCATAAAAAGAGCATAAGCAAGAGATGCCCAGGTATCAGCTCTTACATTTCTGAGTTCCAGTGCTTTTGTGTAGTAAGTAATTGCATCCTCGAAAAGTTTCAGGTCGGATAAAGTATCTGCTGTTTCAAGAACGAAGGAAAGATTCTTC
This sequence comes from Lachnospiraceae bacterium, assembly GCA_024403585.1. Lineage (GTDB taxonomy): Bacteria > Bacillota > Clostridia > Lachnospirales > Lachnospiraceae > JAKSRN01. The sequence goes on from JAKSRN010000336.1 coordinate 1,879, forward strand.
GGCTCGATACTAACCCCTGCAGCAAACTCATTTCGTGCCTCTTCAACTCTTCCTGACATCACAAGAACTTTTGCGAGAGACAGATGGGCATCGGATGTCTCTTCCTGTAACAGAGATTTTCTAAACGCAGATTCAGCATCAGTGTACGCACATTTTTCAAGGCATGCCATACCATAAGCAAACCATTCGCCAGAACCGTTTGTCTTTTCTGCGAGATTTTTCCGGAGAGAAATCTCCTTATCCAGTGCTGCAGACGCCTCGTTTGTTTTTCCCTCTCTTATATATTGAAGATACAATCTGTTCCAGACATCAGGTTCAGTTGGATACTCAACAGAAAGCTGCTCTAAGTACTCTGCTGCTTTATCCTCATTGTTAAGCAGGAAAAGCATATCTGCAGTACGTACTTTAGGATAGATACTCTTATCATTCTTTGAGGCACGTTCAAACAGAGCTTTTGCCTCCTCAAAGGAATGAAGGACTGCTAACACTTCACCAAGTTTTTCAGCGTATAATGGATTATCGGGCTGCAGGTCAAATGCATTGCCTAATGCATTCGCAGCTTCTGTCGGATTATTCATGGCGGAAAGAAGCAACCCGAAAGAACACCATGCAGCTGCATCATCCTGATGAGTATCAAGGTATTCTCGATAGAGTTCTTCGGCAGTATCGTATTCAAATGCCGAAACGCTGTCTTCTGCACGCGACAAAAGATCCTCAGACATAATACCTAATCATTTGCCGCGGAAGCATAAAAATCCAAGCACAGAAGACGTAACAGACTGTGCTCTATCTGCAATCCCGGACATGAGATTTGGGAGTAGGCTTACTCTGTTCAGATGAATC
>JAKSRN010000337.1 GCA_024403585.1 Lachnospiraceae bacterium
CTTGTCCCCTCCTGTTCCTTAGTAGCTTCACGCATATTTCGTGTAATTTTGATCTACCCTAAGTTTAACAGAATGTATATTCCTTCAACATGGTCAATAAACGGAATTTGACCACCCTATTTCCGCTAAAAACGGGAAAATGCTACCGTTCTTATACTGTAAAACCTGTTTTCCCTACAAATATTGGTTTTCCTGTCTTTGTGTAGGCATACAGATGAACCTGATAAGGGCCTTTAGATTTGTGATCTGCGACATTTATTGTCACTTCAGCATTACCGGATCTAAGTGGTGCATTATACCATCTCAGATCATCCTGGCCGCCAATCTCACTCCAGACAGCGAAGCTCATATGATCCACATCGAATGGAAGGGAAAGACCTTTGGCTGAAAGGATTGCTTTGGTTTTATCTGCTGAAAGCACTGCTGTAAGGGAATTACAGGAACATACGCAATCAAAGTCCTTTGCTCCCGCGAATTTCATACCACTTGCTGTATCTTCGATATAAAGATGGGCATGGTAGGTACCTGTTCTGTAATCATGTTTTGCTATATTGGAGTCCACTGTATAGCTTCCGTCTGCCTGTTTTACTGCCTTGTACCAGATCAGATCCTTCTGTTTTGCATCATTCCATACTGCGATCTTTACTGTGCGGATGGCTGAAGGTGATTTAAGACCCTTCACAGTGATTCTGAAATTGCCGTTATTGTTATCTGCTGCAGCTGTCATGCTCTCGATGGATGGAACTGGTACATTTAATTCCATTCCCTTCTGGAAGATCATCTGGCCGGAGGTGGTTTTCACATATACATGAATATAGTGATTTCCGATCTCTACAGGATTCCAGTTGATGGATGCGGCTCCGGATGTTGCTATGGTACTGATCCACTTCAGATCATCCTGACCGTTCTTGCTGCTCCAGATCGCATAGCGCACTTCTTTCACATCACTGGTATTCAAAGAAGAAATCTTCAGTGTGTAACCAACAGAATTCTGAACTGCCTGAAGCTCCGGTCCTTTTACTTTCAATTCACAGCTGCTGTTCAGAAGAAAATTCTGTACACCGATTCCACTGGTTCCATATACATGGATCTGATAGGTACCACTCTCATTCTTATGTTTCGCTGCATCGATACTTGCCTGATAGACACCCTCTGAAATCTTAGTGCCTTTATACCATACCAGGTCACTCTGATCTGCCCTGCTCCAGGTTGGGAAGACAACTTCTGTAACGCCTGAAGGACAAGTCACTCCGTAGATGGTTGCTACTGCCTTGGATGGATCCTTACTGTCAATCTGTACCTGCAGATCTGCGGCTGTAACCGGATGAATCTCGAAGGTATTCTTTGCAAGACAGGTCATCTTACCGGTGGCTGACTTGTGATACAGGTGCGCATAGTAGAGGCCTGTTGATCTGTGGTTGGTGATTGGAACGTCGGTTTTGAAGGCATTTTCCGTGGAAGAAAACTGCATCTCATACCACTTCAGATCATCCTGGCCATTCTGATCACTCCAGATGGCTACGCGGATCGACTCACCGCTTCCTGTCTTTTCAACATGCTTTGCCAGCAGTGTCATGATTTTCTCGGAACCGTCTTTCTTATTGGCATAAAGAGTCGGCACCGGATCCTTTCCATACTCGATGTCTGTCAGAGTCAGTTCATCGGCACTGTAAAGGCTGCTTGTATCTGCATCATATTTATAATCGGCACCTCGAATGAGGTTGTTATTCAACGTCTTGTCTGCATATCGATATCCACTCACCACATCACCTGAATCCGGGATCTCCAGAAATCTATGGGATAGATCCGCCGTTCTGTAGCTGTCTGCTGCAGTCACGTCCACCATATAATTGCGGGAATCATCCATATGCAGGATATTCCACATATGTTTACCACCTGATTTTGTACCGGTTACCAGAATACTGTAGATCTCTACTGATGAAAATGTTGTCTCATCCATCAGATACTGAAACGCTTTTGCATATCCTTCACACACAACATTGGTGGATGGATCCCCATCAAACACATATACCAGCTGCCATGGTTCTCCGTAACCTCCCGGATAACCGGATGCTGCATCATAGTTATAATCTGTCAGATCACAGATCTTGTCTTTATAGAACCGGATCTTTTCCAGGTCGCTTAAACCGACTGCCTGCTGAATGATCGCTTTTGCATTGGATACAGCTTTTCCAATGGATGCTGCTTTTGCGCTGTCCACTGTGTTAACATCAGCTCCCTGATAATCCGGAACTACGGTAAAGCTTACCTTAAACTGCTTGATTCTTACATAGGTGGAAGTATAGCCAATGGTATAGCTGATCTTCATTCCTCCAGACATCTTGTTGAACCAATAAAGCTCATATGGCATGTCAGCAAGAAGGGAGTTGATCAAAAGTCTGGAATCATAGCTGACCAGGGATGCGGCAAGCTCTTTTACGTTCTCTTCTGTAACCTGACTGACGCCCAGTTCTGCAGCTGATTTCTGGTTTTTTTCCATAATCACGGAGCTGTCGAAATTGAAGATGGTACTGGAAATCTGTCCGGATGCCACCTGGCTGATCAGTGGTGTAAGTGCATCATAGAAGGCTTTTGTTTGTCCGGTGAGAGTATCTCCGCAGTGGAAATTGCTGAAAAGGGAGATTTCAGGGGAACCATAGAACTGCTGGAGGATGTATCCTTCGAGAAGGTCTTCTTCGAAGGTTTCATCAGGAAGGC
>JAKSRN010000338.1 GCA_024403585.1 Lachnospiraceae bacterium
ATATCATGATTAGCAAGGATTTACAGAGAGTAAGAGATTTTACAAAGAAATTTATCCCCTATGTTGCGGAGGAACTTCCCAGATTTCATGTAACAGGCGGTATCGGTTGGATCAATGATCCCAACGGCTTTGCGCCTTATAAGGGCGAGTACCACATGTTTTTCCAGTATTACCCCTATGATACAAAATGGGGCCCCATGCATTGGGGACATGTGAAGACCAAGGACTTTATCCATTGGCACAGATTGCCAGTTGCGATGGCACCCGATACAGAATATGACAAGGGTGGATGCTTTTCCGGCGGCGCAGTGGAAATGCCGGACGGCAGGCATCTTCTGATGTATACAGGCGTCCGTAACGTGCGTAAGAAAAATGGTAAGATGGTAAGCTACCAGACCCAGTGTATTGCCATTGGTGACGGTGAGAATTATGAGAAATATGCAGGTAACCCTGTCATTCGTGCAGACCAGATTCCTGAGGACGGAAGTGTGTATGATTTCCGCGATCCTCATATCTGGCGTGAAGATGATATGTACTGGTGCGTAGTCGGCAATCGTACTCCCGATGAGAGCGGTACGATTCTTCTTTACAAGAGTGAGGATGCAATTCACTGGGAATTTGTGAACAAGGTCGCATCCTGCCATAACCAGTACGGTAAGATGTGGGAGTGCCCCGACTTCTTCCCTCTGGATGGTAAGCAGGTATTGTTAATCAGCCCTCAGGAAATGACTTCCATCGGTCTGGAATTCCATCCGGGCAATGCCAATGTATGCATTATCGGTGATTATGATAAAGAGATTCACCATCTGATTCGCGACAATGTGCAGGCAATTGACTACGGTCTGGATTTCTATGCACCGCAGACTTTGGAGACCTTTGACGGACGCCGTGTTATGATTGGCTGGATGCAGAACTGGGAAACCAGCAACAGCCATCTGCAGGAGCAGCGTTTCATGGGACAGATGACGATTCCCCGTGAACTGCATGTGAAGAACGGAAGACTTTGCCAGAATCCCGTGCGCGAGATTGAGGATTGCAGAACCACAAAGATTGCTTATCAGAATGTTATGATTAACGGGGAAACTTCCCTGCAGGGTATCAACGGCAGATATATCGATATGACCGTGACAATTCGTCCCGGAAATGAGTCCTCCATGTATAACTGGTTCAAAATTGATGTGGCAAGAGACGGCGAACACTATACCTCTATCCGCTTTAAGCCTGCCACCGGCCAGATGCGTATTGACAGAACCAAGAGCGGTCTGCCCTGCGATATTGTAAATGTGCGCGACTTCCCTGTGCCTGCAAATAATGGTATAGTGAAGATGAGAATCATAATGGATCGCTACAGTGTGGAATTGTTTGTGAATGACGGTGAGCAGGCAGCAACTGCTGTTATCTACACTCCTTTGGATGCGAAGTCCATCAGTTTCTCCTGCGACGGAACCGTGCTGATGGATGTTGAAAAATATGACCTGGAGGTATAAACGATGGGTAAAAATATGGATGTAGTTGCATTGGGAGAACTTCTGATTGACTTTACCGAGAACGGTAAGAGCGGTCAGGGTAATCCTTTGTTTGAAGCTAACCCCGGCGGAGCACCCTGCAATGTGCTGGCGATGCTTGCCAAGCTGGGACATAAAACCGCTTTTATCGGTAAGGTTGGCAAAGATTTTTTCGGAGAACAGTTAAAGAGTGCCATCGAAGAGGTGGGAATAGATGCAAGTTTCCTTCGCATGGACGAAGAGGTGCATACCACCCTTGCTTTGGTGCACACCTATCCGGACGGTGACAGAGATTTCTCTTTCTACAGAAATCCCGGAGCAGATATGATGTTGACTGCTTCCGAAGTGCCTGCAAAGCTTCTGGAGGATACAAGATTGTTCCACTTCGGAACTCTTTCCATGACTCATGAAGGCGTCAGAGAAGCCACAAAGAAAGCTATCGCCGATGCAAAACAGAGCGACGCTTTGATTTCCTTTGATCCCAACCTTCGTCCTCCTCTCTGGAACAGCCTCGAGGATGCCAAGGAGCAGGTGCTCTACGGCTTGCAATTCTGCGATATCTTAAAGATCTCCGATAATGAAATCCAGTGGTTAACAGGCTGCGAGGATTTTACGGAAGGGGTTGAGTGGATTTTAAAACGCTTCCCTATCAAGTTGATTCTGGTTTCCATGGGACGCGACGGTAGCCGTGCCTACTACAACGGCATGATGGCAGAAGTGGCTCCTTTCCTGCAGGAGAATACCATCGAGACTACCGGCGCAGGAGATACTTTCTGCGGCTGCGTACTCCACTATGTTCTGGAACATGGACTGGAGAACCTGACAGAAGAGGATCTGAATGAGATGCTTACCTTTGCCAATGCAGCAGCATCTCTGATCACTACCAAGAAAGGTGCTCTTCGGGTGATGCCTGAAGTGGCAGATGTTGAAGCTTTGATTGCGCAGAGAGCATAAAAGAAAATTTAACAGAAAAATATAATCTCAATTCTCCCTGTCGGCTGAAAACCGGCAGGGAGTTTTTTGTGTGCGGGATTATGTATTAATTGAAAACTTTGGTGTTCCCCGGCAGTTTTTCATTGTGCGAACGGGGAGAAAGTATTATTATATTGCTTATGTTTCCGTCGGAAGCAATTTTATAAGTAATTGAGGTAGAAAAATGAGTGAAGAAATGATGACTGAAAAGAAAACCGGAACCGGTGCAAAAGTAGG
>JAKSRN010000339.1 GCA_024403585.1 Lachnospiraceae bacterium
AGGACGGCGGAACAGTTGTTACAGAGAATGTAAAAGCAAATCTTCCGGAAGATCTGCAGAACGTATTTAACAACGCAGCTGCGCAGTATAACGTACCGCAGCAGGCAGTTGCATATCTGGGATCACAGGTTGTATCCGGTACCAACCATGCATTCCTGACTCAGAACACAGACGGCTCTAATGCTTTCCATGTAATGATCGCATACCAGGATCTGGATGGCAATGTAGAACTGAAATCCATTTCTGATATTGATCCTACAGCTGAATCCTTCGGCGGCTCTTCTGACAGTGGAGAGGCAGGCGGCTGGACAGTAGCTGAGAATACCTACAGCTCTCTCCCATCCGATGCAAAAGCAGCTCTGGATAACGCAATGGCAAAGTCAACAGGAAGCAGCGTTACACCAGTTGCTCTTCTTGGAACACAGGTTGTCAACGGAACAAATTATACAATCCTCTGCAAGAGCGCACCTGTATCTCCGGATGCTTCAGAGTCTCTTCAGGTTGTGCATGTAACCCAGGATGCATCCGGTAACGCAGAGATTACTGAGTTTATTCCATTCGCAATTTAATGGACGGATGTTTAGGTCATAGCAGTAAAGATCATCGAGGTGCCGAGAGCCGATGCGCTCTATAAGGTATAAAAACCGAACATACGTGAATTCTTTACAATGCTATGACCACATTATATAATTAAGAAACAGTATTCTTTTGCGAGGTTGTAAATTATGAAAGCACAAAAATTATATCTTGGAAATATTGTAACAATGAACGAAACCAAGCCGGTTGCAGAGGCAATCTGCGTTGCGGATGGAAAGATTCTTTATGTCGGCAGTGAGAAAACAGCGCGTACCCTGTGTGACGAGAATACAGAGGTTATTGATCTGGGAGAAAACACGATTTATCCTGGCTTTATGGAGGCACACTGCCATCCGATGGGAGCAGGAAAGCTTCTGGATGTAGAAGCACTCTGTGATGTTTCCGCAGGTGAATCGCTGGAGGACTACGTAAAGATCCTTGCCGAGTTTATTGCGAAGTACCCGAACAGAAAGAATTATTCCGGCCATGGCTTTATGGAGCGTGATGTAAAACCGGTTGCTTCTATGCTGGATGCCATCTGTGCAGACAAGCCAGTCATGCTGATGACAACAGACGGTCATTCCATGTGGCTCAACACCAAGGCGATGGAAATCTATGGACTTGATCAGGAAGCAGCAAAAGAATATGGTCCGGATACCTGCCGTGTATTTGAGGATGGTACTCCTACGGGATATATTTCTGAAAATCCTGTATTTGATATCCGCGCAAAACAAAAGACAGAAATTGAAGATGGTGTCCGTGCTCTTCTGACTGCACAGAACTTCTTCTTCAGTAAGGGCTATACTGCAATCTACGATGCCGGTATGGAGCTTACAGAGAAGACTGCACCGGACATCTATGAAGCAGCTGTTGCCGGTGGAAAGTACAAGCTCCGCACCTATGCCGGAAGCATGATCGATGAATTCTGCGAAGACATTGACGGTGCTGTAGAGAAGATCAGCAGGATGCAGACAAAGTACAACAATGAATATTTCAAGATCATCGGCGTGAAGACTTTCGCTGATGGTGTTATTGAAGGCCATACAGCTTTACTCGAGGACGGATATAATGACCAGCCTGGTTACAAGGGTGTTTCCCGTCTGACTGATCATGATAAGCTGGTTCAGCTTTATACAAGTGCTGCACTTCATGATATGAATGTGCACGTTCATGCCGTTGGTGATGGTGCGATCCGCTGCAACCTCGATGCAATGGAAGTGGCAGCAGCTAATACCGGTCGTTTGGACCAGCGTAATGCACTTGCACACCTGCAGCAGGTCAGAAAGGAGGATATCCAGCGTTTCGCAGACCTGAACGTTATGGCTGTTGTTGCTCCACTGTGGACACCAAAGCATCCTGACTATTTCCTGCAGGAGATTGAATATGTGGGTAAAGAGCGTGCGGAAAATGCTTATCCGGTCAAATCCTTTGCAGCAGCAGGTGCTAACATTGCCTTCCACACAGACTTCCCGGTATCCAGAAACGTAAGTATTCCGAACACCATCTATACTGCTGTCATGCGTAGAAATTCCGGAAGTGATCCAAGCTGCACAAGAGAGGCAGATGAGTTCATCACACGTTATCAGGCAGTTGAAGGTCTTACAAAAAATGTTGCATACATGTGGCATGAAGAGAACCGTCTCGGAACACTGGAGATCGGTAAGATCGCCAATATGTCTGTCTATGACAAGAACTTCCTGACAGATGATCTGGAAGAGGTTGGTGCATCCAATCTGGTATGTACCATTGTTGATGGAGAGATCGTTTATAAGGCATGAAAACCAGCACTCGCAGAGTGAAGAAATGCACAGCGATTTTGCAAGGAAGATGTCAGCGAAGCTGATCAGAATCGTGCCAGGCTTTCGCAGAAAGCTCTGGTTTGTATAAAAAAGGAGATGTCCCCCGCCTATAGTGGAGGGGGACATCTCCTTTTGTTTTTTGCACGATAGCAACGAGCCAGGTATACGCTTGCGTGGATCTGGCGACTGCCCGCGAACGAGCGAAACCCGCATAGCGTGTTTCGGCTTGTTGTGGGGCGGATAACTCAGTTGAGTATCAACGAGCGAAACCCGCATAGCGTGTTTCGGCTTGTTTACAATAACGGTCCGAACAGTCTTGCAACACG
>JAKSRN010000034.1 GCA_024403585.1 Lachnospiraceae bacterium
GAACATCATGATTGGTACTATAGTCAATACTGCCACGATCCTGACAGGAAGTATCATGGGCAGTATTCTTCGTAAAGGAATCAAAGACGCTTATAAAGAAACTCTGTTCAATGCCATGGGGCTTGCGGCAGCAGGCCTCGGTATCCGCTCAGTTGTGATCAATATGGGAAACAGCAATTATCCGGTTCTCTTTATTGTTGCACTGGCACTGGGCAGTCTGATTGGAGAGATGCTGGATATTGATGCAGCATTTCAGAGACTGGTTGGAAGGTTTTCGGGAAAAGGAAGACTGGGAGAGGGATTGTCCACGGGAATCCTTCTATACTGTATCGGTACACTGTCGATCCTTGGACCGATCAACAGTGCGCTGACCGGTGATCATACCTATCTGTTTACCAATGCAACACTGGATCTGGTTACGTCCACTGTTCTGTCTTCAGCCTATGGAATCGGAATGGCGCTGGCAGCACCGGTGCTCTTTCTCTGGCAGGGAAGTATCTATGTGCTGGCATCCTTCCTGGGAGATTTTATGAGCGGTGATATGATGATAGAGATTTCCGTTGTGGGAGGATTTCTCATTGCCAGCTCCGGTATCTCGATTCTGGGGATCAAAAAATTAAAGACACTGAACATGCTTCCATGTCTTCTTGTACCGGTGATCTTCTTCATCGTGAAAGGATTTTTCTAAAGGGAAGTAGCTTTACATAACGTTGGGAAAACGTTAAAATAGAGTTGGACAGTAATGCTTCGAGAGTAAGCAGAGAGATAGATACAACTGTTCACTTTTTGAGGGAGGTGCAGGAATGAAAAAATTTGCCGGATTAAAAATCGGAACAGGAGAGAACGAAAAAGTGCTGATCGATGAATTCGGAGCACCGACCAAAGAAGGACTGCTGGCGGCAGGGATCGGATTGGTTTCTGCTCTTGGTACGCTGGTGATCGCAAAGGATATCCTGGTTATGCTGATCTCTCGTCTGATCAGAAAAGGAAAGAAAAAACTGAAAAAAGCCAGAAAATCCAGAGTGAAACTGAAAAACAAAGCACTGAAACAGCAGGTGAAGCAGCATTCTTCTGCATTGAAACAGCAGGTCAAGATTAATAAAGCATTGGTAAAAGATCAGGAGAAGCTGGTTGCGGAGCTGAATACAAGACCTTTTGAGCCGGATACCTGGCAGTGGAAATTAGTGAAGAAGATCTGCAGCAGATAGCTGAAAGTGGGAAGCAGTAAAGTGAATCTGCAACAGATCGCAGATAGTGGGAATTGGAAAGATCTGCAGCAGGCAGCTGACAGATAAGACAGAGAGTAAAAAAAGAGAGGGTGCAAAGCACATGAAATATCATGTGAGACTATCGAGACAGATGAGGAATCTGCAGATCGCCATGATGATCTGCGTTCTTCTGGCAGGAATTGCCGGTGCTTCGTATGGTATTCTCGCAGCTAATACCGGAATCTGGAAATTGTGGAAACCGGCAGGATATGTTTTTGCAGTTGTTGCAATGGTGATCGCATTGGTGATTGCATGGAACGGATATTGTGAGGTGACTACCAGGGTAATTGTTTATCCGGGAAGGAAGGTCATCGTTCACAAGGGACACTCAGTAAAAACATATTCCTTTGATCAGCTGAGGAAGCCAAAGGTTGGCAAGAAGAATCCTAGAACCCGGGATGAAGAAACGGGCGAAGAAGAAGTGGATGACAAATATGGTTATTCCATGGTACTGAGAACGAAAAACGGAAGACAGATCGTGCATCTGTCTACTTCCTATAAATATGTAAAAAGACTGGAAGAAGACCTCTGCAGATTTTCCTGACAGAGTGTTCAAAAAGAAAGCAGGAAACCCCGTGAAAAGGTTACCTGCTTTCTTTTTGCTTTTTACGGAACTGTAATGGCGTCATATTATAGACTCTTGTAAAATGATGCGTGAAGTGACTTTGCTGTGCAAAACCGCAGCTCATAGCCACCTCCAGAATAGAAAGACTATTGTCAGACAGAAGGGTCAGAGACTGGTTGAGCCTGTACTTTGTGATCGCCGTGGCAGGTGATTCTCCCAAAAAGTCGTGAAACAGTTTGAAGCAGTTGTTTCTGGAGACATTTCCAGCCTGGCAAAGCTGTTCGGTAGAAATCTTCCGCTGGTAATTGAGCTTGATATAATCCAGCATGCGACGCAGGCATTCTGCAGTGCTAAGGTCAATACTACCGATTCTTTCAAGTTCCTCTGTTGGAACAGTAAAGAGCGGTCCCAGCAGTTGATAACATTTGGCAGCAACCAGAAGTTCAAAGCCAACAGGTCTTTCATCGAGAATTCTATAGAAATCTGCCAGTACCTGATATAGTGTTTCATGAAGTTCCGAGCCCTTCGGGAAGAAGAGACCCTTCGGACGAATGTTATGATAGAGATGATTGATATATTTTTTCGTTAAGAGCGGACTGGCAAAAAAAAGCGATTCATTGATCAGACTGACATAGTAGACACAGTTACAACCCTCAATATGCTGAAAGAAATGCAGCGAGCCCGGTTCAATAAAAAAGATATCTCCTTCATTCAGCCGGATAAGGTCTCCGTTGACTGTAAGCATCATACTGCCCTGGCGGATATAGACAATCTCCAGGTCTTTATTCCAATGGGGAGTTGTCTGCTTCCTGGGAATGTTGAGCAGATCCTGTTTTGCTACCAGAAGCGGCAGATCTTCCACGTTGTAATCAGTGATGATCGCGAAATCAGGCTGTCTGGGATTCAGGTATTCTGGTTTAAGCGTTAACATATGTCCCCTCCGTACAAACAGATAAAAAATCGGTGTTTTTTACAGGCATTTTCTATAATAATAGTACAATAGTACAATTTTTGCAAGCTACAATGCTAATACAATAGTGTAGCAGAGGGGATTTTCCGAATGATGAAGGTGCTGATTTTTCATGAAATGAGGTAGTATGTTCTGGACTGCCTCTTCTGCACGATACACATGAATGAAGGCATTTTTGTAAAATTGCATATGAAATAAGGAAAAATGCTCCGAATTTTCTATATCTGTTTAACCCCATTAATATAGAAGAAAGAATTGACTTTCCTTTTTGTTAATGCTTATATTGGTAATATGAGACGGTCAGACAGATTTTCTGCACCGTTTTTGCATTCATGAAGATAATTATATTAAGTTGCCAGATTACTGGTCAGGAAAGGAATACTTTTTTATGGGTAAATCACATTCCGCATCATATGCAGCAGCCGGCGTAAATATCGAGGCTGGTTACGAAGGCGTACGCCTTATGAAAAAACATGTAGCTAGAACCATGATCCCAGGTGTTGTATCTGACATCGGAGGATTTGGAGGTCTGTTTGCACCGGATGTAACAGGCATGGAAACTCCAACTCTGGTTATGGGTACTGATGGAGTTGGAACAAAACAGAGAATCGCACAGCTTATGGACAAGCATGATACAGTAGGTATTGACTGTGTAGCTATGTGTGTGAATGATATCGTATGCTGCGGTGCTAAACCAATCGCATTTCTGGATTATATTGCAATCGGGAAGAATGATCCTGAGAAAGTTGCTACACTGGTATCCGGTGTTGCAGAAGGGTGTGTACAGTCCGGATGTGCACTGATCGGTGGTGAGACTGCTGAGCATCCAGGAACAATGGCAGCTGATGACTATGATCTGGCTGGATTCGCAGTTGGTATCGTTGATAAAGCAAAAGTTCTGGATCAGAACAAGATGAAAGCCGGAGATGTTGTTCTGGCACTTCCATCCAGCGGAATCCATTCCAACGGATATTCCCTGGTTCGTAAAGTATTTGATGTTGAGAGCGCGGACCTCAACAAATACTATGATGAGCTGGGACAGACACTGGGCGAGGCTCTTCTGACTCCAACAGTGATCTATGTAAAACCTGTACTGGCAGCTATTGAGGCAGCTGAGGTACACGGAGTAAGCCATATCACAGGTGGTGGATTCTACGAGAATATTCCACGCTGCATCCCGGATGGCTTATGCGCAAAAATTGATAAAGCAGCAATCAAAGTTCCTGCTATTTTCACTCTGCTTCAGAAAGAGGGTAATATTCCTGAGAGAGATATGTTCAATACCTACAACATGGGTGTTGGAATGGCTCTGATCGTTAGCCCTGAGACTGCAGAGAAGGCGATCGCCGCACTTGCAGCAGAAGGCTGCGAGGCTTACCAGATTGGTGAGATCGTTGAGGGACCTGAGAAAGTTACTGTTGAGTAACGAATATAATATGAGTCGGGACGGCAGCTGCCGCCCTGACTTTATCCGTCTATAGAAGGGAAAATGTTAATTCCGTGGAAACGGACAACTGAAAACCATAACGGTAAAACAGGAGGAAAACCAATGGTACGACGTATTTACGTTGAGAAGAAAGAAGGGCTTCGTCTTGAAGCGGCAGGACTGCTGAATGAGTTAAGAACAGTTCTGGGAATCACATCCCTTGAGGGACTTCGTCTGGTAAAACGCTATGACGTAGAGGGACTTGAGGAGGATGTTTTTGAGAGAGCAGTACAGACTGTATTCTCAGAGCCACAGGTAGATGACATCTACAGAGAGTGTCCATCCGGAGATTTCCAGGTATTTGCAGTAGAATCTCTTCCGGGACAGTTTGATCAGAGAGCTGATTCTGCAAGCCAGTGTATCCAGCTCATGACTCAGAGCGAGCGTCCTCTGGTTCGTACTGCTAAAGTATATCTTCTGACAGGTGCTGTATCTGCAGAGGAGATTGAAAAAATCAAAAAATATGTAATCAACCCTGTTGAGGCGCGTGAAGCAAGCCTTGACACAGTTGATACTCTTCATATGGAATATGAGGTTCCGACAATGGTTGAGACAGTAGAAGGATTCACCGGAATGGATGAGGCTGCACTGTCTGAGCTGCTGGACCGCCTGGGTCTTGCAATGGATCTGGACGATCTCAAATTCCTGCAGGCATACTTCCGTGATGATGAGCACAGAGATCCAACCATCACTGAGATCAGAGTAGTAGATACCTACTGGTCCGATCATTGCCGTCATACAACATTTTCCACTCATCTGGATAACATTGCGATCCATGATGAGGAGATCCAGGCTGCTTATGACCGCTACCTGGCACACCGTATTGAAGTATACGGTAAGGAGAAAGCTTCCAAACGTCCACAGACCCTGATGGATATCGCTACAATCGGTGCAAAGACACTGAAAAAACGCGGACTTCTTCCTGAGCTGGACGAGAGCGAGGAAATCAACGCTTGTTCAATCCACGTAACAGCAACTGTTGACGGGGAGGATCAGGACTGGCTTTTGATGTTCAAGAACGAGACACATAACCATCCGACAGAGATCGAGCCATTCGGTGGTGCTGCTACCTGTATCGGTGGATGTATCCGTGACCCGCTTTCAGGACGTGCTTATGTACATCAGGCAATGCGTGTTACAGGAGGTGGAGATCCTCGTGTAGCACTGAAAGATACTTTATCCGGAAAACTTCCTCAGCGTAAACTGGCTCAGACAGCAGCTGCAGGATATTCTTCCTATGGTAACCAGATCGGTCTGGCTACAGGTCATGTAGCAGAGATCTATCATGATGGCTATATCGCAAAACGTCTGGAGTGTGGTGCTGTAGTTGGTGCTGCTCCTGCATACAACGTTCGTCGTGAGCGTCCGGAAGCCGGTGATATCATCATCCTTCTTGGTGGACGTACAGGACGTGACGGAATCGGTGGTGCTACAGGTTCTTCTAAGAGCCATAACCTGAAATCTCTGACCACAATGGCTTCTGAGGTTCAGAAAGGTAACGCACCTGAGGAGAGAAAGATCCAGAGACTTTTCCGTAACAGCGAAGTTACACGTCTGATCAAACGCTGCAACGACTTCGGTGCAGGCGGTGTTTCTGTAGCAATCGGTGAGCTGGCAGACGGTCTGAAGATCAATCTTGATGCCGTTCGTAAAAAATATGACGGTCTGGATGGAACAGAGCTTGCAATCTCTGAGTCCCAGGAGCGTATGGCTGTAGTTGTTGAGGAGAAGGACGTAGAGAAATTCATCGCAGCAGCTGAGGCAGAGAACCTGGAGGCATATGTTGTTGCTGTTGTTACAGAAGAGGCGCGTATGGTAATGGAGTGGAACGGCGTTACAATCGCGAACCTGAGCCGTGACTTCCTGAACACAAACGGTGCTGTAAAACATGCAGATGTTGCAATTGCAGAGAAAGACAGAAGCGCATTCACTGATGTGAAGGGCGCAAGCCTTCGTGAGATCGCAGGAAGCCTGAAATCTGCTTCCCGCCGTGGTCTGACAGAGAGATTCGACGGAACCATCGGTGCAGGATCTGTCCTGATGCCATTCGGTGGAAAGACACAGCGTACACCTGCACAGGCTATGGCTGCTCTCTTCCCTGTAATGCCGGAGCAGACAACAGACCAGGCCAGCGTTATGTCCTGGGCATGTGATCCACAGCAGACCTCTGTTGATCCATACACAGGCGCATACAATACTGTATATACCTCCATGGCAAAGATCGTTGCCGGTGGAGCTGACTATAAGAAAGCATACCTTACCTTCCAGGAGTTCTTTGAGAAACTTCGTCTGGAAGCTGACCGTTGGGGCAAACCATTCTCTGCACTCTTAGGTGCTCTGGATGCGCAGATGGAGCTTGGTGCTGCTGCAATCGGTGGTAAGGATTCCATGTCCGGTTCCTTCCTGGATCTGGATGTACCTCCAACACTGATCTCATTCGCGATCGCTCCTCTGAAAGCACAGGAAGTTCTTTCTCCTGAGTTCAAGGCAGCAGGCAACCCTGTATACGTATTCGCAGGTGAGACAGCAGAAGAGAAGAAAGCAGCATGGGAGGAACTCTACGAGCTGCACAAAGAGGGCAAAGTATGTGCTGCATGGGCAATCGAGAACGGTATTGCTGAGGCAGTTATGAACATGTCCTTCGGTAACATGATCGGATTCAAAGCTGAGGCGGATATGCCATGGGATGCACTGTGTCCGGGCGGTATCGTAGCTGAGCTTTCCTGTGAGATCGAGGGTGCTTGCAAGATCGGTACAACAACTGAAGAGCAGATGATCGTTCTCGGATCTGACAGTGCTTCCATCGAAGAGCTGCTGGCTCTGAACGAGGCTGTTCTTGAGGGTGTATATCCAAACAGAACAAAAACAGATGAGACTCCTGTTCCTGTACTGGAGACAAAGGCAGCAAGCTATCCGACACCTGCCATCAAGGTTGCAAGACCAAAAGTTGTTCTTCCTGTATTCCCGGGAACCAACTGTGAGTATGATTCAGCACGTGCTGTAGAGAAAGCAGGACTTGAGGCAGAGATCATCGTTGTAAACAACCAGTCTGCACAGGGCGTTGCTGATTCTGTAAGCCGTTTCGCAGCATCCGTAAGAGAAAGCCAGATCATCTTCGTTCCTGGCGGATTCTCCGGTGGTGACGAGCCAGACGGTTCCGGTAAATTCATTACCGCATTCTTCCGTAATCCGGAAGTAAAAGAGGCTACAATGGACCTGTTAAAACAGCGTGATGGTCTGATGCTGGGTATCTGTAACGGATTCCAGGCTCTGATCAAGCTGGGTCTTGTACCATACGGCGAGATCATCGATACAGATGAGAATTGCCCGACACTGAGCTACAACGTGATCGGACGTCACCAGTCCAAGATCGTTCACACTCGTGTAGCATCCACAAAATCACCATGGCTGTCTAAAGTACAGACCGGAGACATCATCAATGTTCCGATCTCTCATGGTGAGGGACGTTTCCTCTGTGATCAGGCACTTCTTCAGAAACTGGCTGAGAACGGACAGATCGCAACACAGTATGTTGACCTTAGTGGAACTCCAACCATGGATGTAGACTTCAACCCGAACGGATCCTTCTGGGCAATCGAGGGAATCACCTCTCCTGATGGACGTGTTCTTGGAAAGATGGGTCATTCAGAGCGTATCGGCGAGGAACTGTACCGCAATGTACCGGGTAACTACGATATGCACCTGTTTGAGGCTGCAAAGGATTACTTTACTGTATAACTTGAACACGCATAAGCAAGATGCAGCGATCTCTTACCTTTGTATGAGCTTAAATACAAAAAAAAGTAAATTTTTTCCTTGACCAAACATCAATCAGATAGTATTTTATATAGAAATATCAATACGCTTAGAGTAGCTGATGTGCTTGCTCTAAGCGTATTGTTAAAAGAGACACACCCCATTGTGTTTCTGCAGATGGTAGTTAGTAGTTTTAGATTTGAAGATTATTAGTGAGGTAAAAAAAGTATGGCTTATTATTATCCAACCCCTTCCCGTACATTCAGTGAGTACCTTCTTGTTCCGGGTTATTCTTCTGCACAGTGCATTCCTGATAATGTATCCCTGAAGACACCGGTTGTTAAATACAGAAAAGGTCAGGAGGAGTGTCCTCTTACAATGAACATTCCTATGGTATCTGCAGTAATGCAGGCTGTATCCGGAGAGAAAATGGGTGTTGCTCTTGCGAAAGAGGGTGGAATTGCATTTATCTTTGTATCTCAGCCAATCAAAGAGCAGGCAGAGATGGTTCGTAAAGTAAAAGCTGCAAAAGCAGGATTCGTAGTAAGCGATTCAAACCTCAGTGTTGATGATACACTTGCAGATGTACTGGAGAAAAAAGCTGAGTCCGGTCACTCTACAATGGCAGTTACAGATGACGGAACAGGTACAGGAAAACTTCTTGGTATCGTTACAGGCCGTGACTATCGTGTAACACGTATGGATCCTTCCACAAAAGTAAGCGAGTTCATGACTCCACTGGAGAAACTGATCACAGCTCAGGAAGGAATCACACTGAAAGAAGCAAACAACATTATCTGGGATAACAAACTCAACTCCCTTCCAATCGTTGACAAAGATGGACATATGGTTGCATTCGTATTCCGTAAAGACTACGACCTGCACAAAAACAATCCTCTTTCCCTGATGGATTCCGGAAAACGTTACGTTGTTGGTGCCGGTATCAATACACGTGACTATGCAGAGCGTGTACCAGCACTGGTTGAGGCAGGCGCTGATGTTCTTGTTATCGACTCTTCCGAGGGATATTCCGAGTGGCAGGCACTTACACTGAAATGGATCCGTGATCACTACGGTGATACCGTTAAAGTCGGAGCCGGAAACGTTGTAGACGGCGATGGATTCCGTTACCTGGCTGAGGCAGGTGCAGACTTCGTTAAGATCGGTATCGGCGGTGGTTCCATCTGTATCACCCGTGAGACAAAAGGTATCGGACGTGGACAGGCTACAGCTGTAATTGAGGTTGCTGAGGCAAGAGATAAATATTTCGAGGAGACAGGAATCTATGTTCCAATCTGCTCCGATGGTGGTATCGTTCAGGATTACCATATGACACTGGCTCTGGCTATGGGAGCAGACTTCTGCATGCTGGGTCGTTACTTCTCCAGATTTGATGAGTCTCCAACAAACAAGATCTTCATCAATGGCGGATACGTAAAAGAGTACTGGGGCGAGGGAAGTGCCCGTGCAAGAAACTGGCAGAGATACGATATGGGTGGAGCTAAGAAGCTCAAATTCGTAGAGGGTGTAGACTCCTACGTACCATACGCAGGATCACTTGCAGACGGACTTTCCACAACACTTTCCAAGATCCGTTCCGGTATGTGCAACTGTGGTGCAATGAATCTTGAGGAGCTGCGTGATAAAGCAAGAATTACTCTTGTTTCTTCTGTATCCATCGTTGAGGGTGGTGCACACGACGTAATGCTGAAGGATAAACAGGCTGAGTAATAGAATAGGAAATCGTAAGAGGTTTGAGGATCGGCGCTACAGGCGCCGGTCCTTTTTTCGTGAAAGACTCCAAATGGCGCATTAATGCAATAGTGTCGTTGGATAAGAAATGAAAATGTGGAGAGAAATACTTTGGTGCGGTAATAAAGTATTGCGATAAAATATTGCAAAACTGTTAAGTTTGGCGTGATTTCCCAATTACTGTAGGATTTTTTCTGATAATATGGTATACTTTTACCTCAGTAAAGTAGGGAGGTGTTCTGTTATGAACAACAAAGAATTCAAGCCTTATATTCCGGCTGATAAGATCACACCGGAGTTTACGGCTACGTCCATCATCATGGGTATTCTTCTTGCAGTCATCTTTGGTGCTGCTAATGCATACCTTGGACTTCGTGTAGGAATGACCGTATCCGCGTCTATTCCTGCGGCAGTTATTTCTATGGCTGTCATTCGTGTTATTTTGAAGAAGGATTCTATCCTGGAGAGCAACATGGTTCAGACCATCGGTTCTGCAGGTGAGTCTCTCGCAGCAGGTGCGATCTTTACCCTGCCGGCTCTTTTCCTGTGGGCAAAAGAGGGTGTAATGGGTGATCCTAGCCTGGTTGAGGTTTCTATCATCGCTCTTTGCGGTGGTCTTCTGGGAGTTCTCTTCATGGTACCACTGCGTAATGCTCTGATCGTAAAAGAGCATGGTATTCTTCCTTATCCAGAAGGAACTGCTTGTGCAGAGGTTCTTCTGGCAGGTGAGGAAGGTGGTTCTTCTGCTAAATCCGTATTCGCAGGAATGGGATTTGCAGCAGTATTCAAATTCCTGGTTGATGGACTGGGAGTTGCAGCAGGTGTAATCACAGCACCTGTAAAAGCTCTGAAAACAGAGCTTTCTTTCGAGGTATATCCTGCTCTGGTTGGTGTTGGATATATCTGTGGACCACGTATTGCAGCATTCATGTTCGCAGGTGGTCTTCTTGGATGGTTCGTATTCATTCCGGCAATTGCAACATTTGGAACAAATCTTGTAATGTATCCGGCAACAGTTACTATTGGTGAGCTCTATGCAAGTGGCGGTGCTTCCGCAATCTGGAGCAACTATATCCGTTACATCGGTGCAGGTGCCGTTGCTGCCGGCGGTATCATCAGTCTGATCAAGACACTGCCACTGATCATCCGTACTTTCAGAGATGCTGTAAAAGGTCTGACAGCTGGTTCCAAAGCAGGAAACCTTCGTACAGAGCAGGATCTGAGCATGAAAGTGATCGGTATCGGAGTTCTCGTAATGGTTCTGGTTCTCTGGCTGCTGCCAGCAGTACCTGTTACTTTCCTTGGTGCATTACTGATCGTTATCTTTGGATTCTTCTTTGCTACAGTATCTTCCCGTATGGTAGGTCTTGTAGGAAGCTCCAACAACCCGGTTTCCGGTATGGCTATTGCAACTCTTCTGATCTCAACTGCACTTCTGAAAGTTACAGGAAGCAATGGTCCTTCAGGAATGCAGGGCGCAATCGCAATCGGTTCCATCATCTGTATCGTTGCTGCTATGGCAGGTGATACATCTCAGGACCTGAAGACAGGATACATTCTTGGTGCTACACCTAAGAAACAGCAGATCGGTGAGATCATCGGTACAATCGCAGCTGCACTTGCAATCGGTCTTGTACTGATCCTTCTTGATACTGCATGGGGCTTCGGTTCCGCAGCAATCCCTGCACCACAGGCTACTCTGATGAAGATGATCGTTGAGGGTGTTATGGGTGGAAACCTTCCTTGGACACTGGTATTCATCGGTGCCTTCGTTTCCATCGCTTTTGAGATCGTTGGAATCTCAGCACTTCCTGTTGCAATCGGTCTGTATCTTCCAATGGAGCTGAGCTCCACAATCATGCTGGGTGGTCTGGTTCGCCTTGCATATGATCAGAAGATGAAGAAGAGCGGCAACAAAGAGAAAAATGCTGACGCCGGAAGCGGAATCCTCTTCTGTTCAGGTATGATCGCAGGTGAGGGACTTGTTGGTATCCTTCTTGCAATCTTCGCAGTATTTGGTATTGATTCTGCACTTAATATCTCAGGTTCAGTAAATACAGGAATGATCGGTGGAACTGTTCTTATGGTTCTGATGGTTGTTCTCAACTGGGTATACGCAAACAAAAAATCATAAATCATAA
>JAKSRN010000340.1 GCA_024403585.1 Lachnospiraceae bacterium
GTCTCGATCAGTCTGGCTGTTGCATCGTTATAATCAATACCGAATGCTGCCATTCCTACCACCTCTGCTTCTGCCTCATCCATAAGAGTCAGGCAGGTTGTGATGGTAGCGGCTGTTTCAATCCAGTTATCCACAAGAAGGATCTTTTCCCCTTTAGAGAGTGCATCCTTTCTGATTCTCATGGAACGTACGGCATTCCTGTGATCCAGATAGGAGGATCGAATGAAGGAATCAGCTTCTACTTCATCTGCACTGCCGCCCTTTAAGATTGGAATGAATGCTACTTTCAACTCTCTTGCCAGCATACTTCCCAGGATGTAACCGGCAGTTGCAGGAGATGCGATCGCATCGATCTTGCCGCGAAACGGTTCAGCCAGATATTCGATCACGCTGTTCATACATTCCATATCCTGATAAATCGTACCAATAAAACGTTTGCTGCTGTCCTGTCTGACATGCTGCAAAATCATATTTTTCATCTGTTCAGTCGTATAAGCTCCCATATGGCACCATCCCTTGTCTTGTTTTCTTATGTTCCATCATACCACACAGATACAGGAATTGTCAGCATAATTTCATGCCCAAAATATTTTTTCTGACTATTCACTGCATTGCCAGAAGATTGTGTTATACTTTAACTGTCGGAGTTTCTTTTCACCACTCAGGAGGTACTACCATGTCGGAATACACAGCCAAGGATCAAATCACGCAGGTCACATCCAATCTCTCTGACCGCCTCTTCGATGAAAACAGGAATTATCTCTTTCTCCAACAGTACCTGAAAGAGAATGGTTTTCATCAATCGCTCAGTCTTCTCCCTTATGTAAAAAGGATGCATGGAAATCAGGTAAGATCCGGAAGGGATCAGGTTCCCTATTACAGTCACCCATTCATGCTGGCACGTCATGCCATCGAACTGGGATTACTGGAAGACGATCTGATCTCCGCCGCCCTTCTTCATGATATCTGCGAAGACTGTGATGTACTTCCGGAAGAACTGCCGGCTTCAGAGGAAACCCGTATAGCTGTATCGATCCTCACCAAAGAAGGTCTGGTAAAACCAGAACCGGATGCCGGCGAAGAGGCATGGAATGCCTACTATACGCTTGAAAAACAGCGTAATAACAGCTACTATGCGGCGCTTCGGACAAACAGGATCGCAGCCATCGTAAAACTGCTTGACAGATGCCACAATGTATCCGGTATGAGTGCAGCCTGGAAGGCACAGAAGCTGGCGAAATATATCCTTGAAACAGAGGAGTTTATCTATCCCCTGTTAGTATGGGTCAAGGAGGAATATCCCCAGTACTCCAGCCAGTGCTTTCTTATTCAATACCATACGAAAAGTGTCATCGAGGCGATCCGTCATCTGATCGCATCATACGAATAAACGAATACATACCATATAGATGATCGTTCCGATTGCGATGGAAGCCAGGGTATTTCTTTTCCAGAGATGTACCAGTGTTGTTGCTAAGGCTGCTATACCTGCAGCCAGACTCTCCATCGTGATATTGACAATGGAATTCTTCAGACAGTACACCACCAGAACTGCAATAATGGCAGGCGGCATCAGATTTGCAACCTTATGAATCACCGGCGGCATCTGACGATTGCCTCCAAAAAGTACAAAAGGAAGTGCTCTAAGAGCAATGGTAACCACGGAAGCTGTAAGGATCAGAATAAGTGTCATGCCTTTTTCTCCTCCTTTCCGGAGATTCCTGTCCATACGGAAAGGATCATTACAGAAACAAGCAGGGCTGGCAGCAGGAAATTAGATACTCCAAAGACCAGAAGGCTGGCAGTTCCAACCACCAGTCCGATCAGTGCTGCAGGACCTGAGACCTTCTTGTTTCCAAGAACCTGTTCGATCAGAATGACAATAAAAAGAGCAGTCATACAAAAATCGATACCTGTAAAATCGAATGGCAGTGCCGCACCCAGAAGAGCTCCCACCACTGAGCCAAACACCCAGTAGCTGTGATCCATCAGCGCGATCCAGAACCAGCCATCCCTCTTCTTCTCTTCCGGATCCTCATTCTTACATCCGCAAAGAACAGAATATGTTTCATCCGTCAGAGAGAAGATCATATACCATCTGTGTTTCAGTTTTTTAAAGGACTCCACAAAAGAAACACCATAGAAGATGTGGCGTCCGTTTACAAACAAAGCTGTCAAAGCCATCGTAACCGGAGAGACCGCTCCCACCAGCATCGGTACCATTACAAACTGCATGGAACCTGCAAACACGATCAGACTCATCAGCAGAACCCAGCCAAAAGCCAGACCCGCTTCTTCCGCCATAATACCGAATGCGATTCCCAAAAATACATATCCACACATAACCGGAAGGGATTTCAGAAAGGCCATCTTCAGAAGACCTTTTTTTCCTTCCATTTTTTCATGTTCCATAAAACGATTTCTCCCCACATATTTATTCAAAGCGGACATGTCTCTCCGCTCCGCTTCATGCTCATGAACACGCAGCTGCGTGTTCAGATTCTTTCGGCGTCAGCTCCTTACCGTTCCGGTATCCACCGGTTTACAGATGCTCTTCATCTTTTTCCACATACTGATGACCAGCGGAACCAGCATAATAGCCCAGACAATCGGTTCAGACCAGATGATCGCCCAATAACCGAAAAACGGTGTCAGAAAAACAGCGATCAGGACCTTTCCCGTTAATTC
>JAKSRN010000341.1 GCA_024403585.1 Lachnospiraceae bacterium
CCAGATAAGATTCGGTCAAATGCTGCCATAGTCCATTCCTCCTTTTCGTTTGGGCTGCTGCATTTTCCGCTTTATGCTATGCCCATTTGTTTTCAAGTCGGAGCTCCTGCGGAGACTTGGCGCGCGATTTTGGGTGCGCTCGTCCGGTGGACGAGTCTGCGCTTATGCGCAGAAGCACCGACCGTAGTGGAACGAAGACCAGCTCTGCTGACATCTTCCTTGCAAAATCGCTGCGCATCCTCGCGGAGCGTATAACTCAGAAGGAGATTGGACCCCTCCTGAGAAAACTTGTATTTTTACCCCCACCTATAGAGGAGGGGGACATCTCATTCTAGTTATACTGCCTTTGCTTTCTTAGCAGTTGCTTCAGAATTTCTGTTCTTCTGCCAGAATCAGCTTGAATACAGCTGTGTTCGCATACGTCAGCGGATCACTGTGCATGAAGAATACAATGCCGTCACAAGGGGCATACAGGGTCTCCAGCACACGTCCCTCGTACGGATCAATGATATTGGCCAGAGGTGTTCCCATACGCACCTTTGTTCCAACCTCTGTCAGGGCCTCAAAAATACCGGATTTCGCGGTTCTTACAGATACCATGTCATCCGTGTTTACAACTCTGGATTCTTCTCCCATAGGGCCCTGATATTTTACAATTCCCTCTTGCGCCAGGAAGCTTAAGATACTTAAGACAGCTCTTCCGGCACTGGCGCGGTCGATGGTGCTGGTTGTTGTAGTATAGAAACTGAAGGCATGTGTCTCCCATACCTGCCAGTTGTAGTTCAGTGTAGTGGTATCATACGGACGAACCTGTCGTTTTACCACGAATGGCATACCGAAGCGTTTTGCCATATCAACATCTGCATAACCAGTGTCCATCATCTGAATATGCGGCATAAATTCGCCTGGCATATAGAAGGAGGTAAACTGGATACCGATCTCGTATCTGGAGATTTCCTTAAAGACACCATCCGCGATTCTCTGTGTTGTCTCGCCCAGATTGTATCCCGGGAACATGCGGTTGATATCTGTATTATCGATAGACCAGAAACGTTTCTGGATATTGATGGAGTAAGGGTTCAGGCTCGGAATGATCAGAATCTTCTTATTTGGAGCGATTCTCCCCTCTTCCTCCAGCTGTCTGAACTTCTTTACCAGAAGAGAACAGCAGTAGAGCTGCTGGATCTCATTACCACGGGTCGGTCCTACGATCGCCAGTGTCTTCTTGCCTTTTCCAAATTCATAGCCTGTTACACGGAAATCATCTCTGTACAGACCTTTTATGCTGTAGATCACTCGTTTTTTCATCGTTCACAGACCTCCTTGGGCAGCAGTCTTCCGATGAGAGAGCCTTCCTCAACAACCGGATAATCACGGATGGTAAAGAGCAGGCCTTCCACTGGTGATTCAATGGTATCCAGAACGATCCCCTGCAGAGGATCCACGATCTCACCGATCACTTCTCCCTTTTTCATCATCTGGGAATGCTTTGCTTTCGGCACAAAGAGGCCGCCTGTTGAAGCATTGAGATAGCTTACATCTCTCCAGTCTGTCGAAATGATTGGTTTTCTTGGTGTGATGGCCTCACCGGTCCACATGCCCATATGTTTCATCAGAGCAAAGATACCATCTACCATCTGATCTCCATAGGTCTTGGTAATACGCATACCTACACCCATCTCCACAACCAGTACCGGTGTGCCGATGCTGTTCAGACTGTATGCGAATGTGGACTCCAGAACCGTAGCTGCCCCATGCACCCAGATAAAGTCCATATTGCACTGCTCAGCAAGAGGCACCAGCCAGTCTTTATGCAGCTCATTGATACGGATCTGCGGAATCTCTGTCAGATAGATGTTGCTGGCGTGAATATCAATCACGCAGTCAGATCCCTTTACATCCTCAATAATTCCGGCTGCCAGATATTCTGTCATGTTTCCATCGATATTACCCGGAAACAGTCTGTTAAAGTCCAGATCAAAGGCAGGAATACCACGTGTAATCGAGTCAATGCCCAGCGGGTTCATAGCCGGATAGATATCCACAATGCCCTTCAGACATTCCTTGTTTTCTCTGATTCTTCTCTGTAATTCATAGGCAACATACTGACCCTCCAGCTCATCACCGTGGATACCGGTAACAATGCTGAGTCGTTTCAGTGCCTCATTCTTCTTGTTTTTTTTGCTTCTTCCCTCTTTTACGCCCTCAGGCAGAATGCGGTTCTTCTTTATGGCGAGAACCTCATCCACAGGAAGTGCAACTTTTGCAATTGTCTTGATCATGTTATTATTCAGTTCCTTCTATATTTCTACTCTTTTGTTCATTGTGCATATTGGGGGTTCCATTCCACTTCGGTCGGTGCTTACGTGGTTCACTGGGCCAGCCGCCATCCCCGTATTCATTTCATTGCTGGTTACTGCTCTGCTGTGTTTCCTGTTCAGCAGCATTTCTGTTCGGCAATGCTTTTCCATGTTCTCTGCTACAGCCTGTCTCTGCGCTGCTGTCTTCTGACAGTCTGCGAATCTTGTGAACAGAAACCTTCACGCGCTGCTCCTGCAGTCCGCCTCCCTGGAGAATTCCCCGATTAATCTGGCAATCCGAGGCATCTCTTCCGTGGGCCAGCTTGATATGCTGATCTGCCACCAGTACGTCATTGGTAGGATCGATACCG
>JAKSRN010000342.1 GCA_024403585.1 Lachnospiraceae bacterium
GGTGTTTTACAAAAACCTTACCTCATATCGATTTCAGCTTTTACAAACAAAAGCTATCCTCCTCTGTATAAAGGAGGCAAAGAATATGAAAAACCTATGGACATATATTGAGAATAAGAAATGGCTTGCAGATACAAAATATCGGATTGCATTACTGGTCCTTGGGATACTATACGCACTTGCCGGTTTTGTAGTGTGGTTAATAATAAGAATATGGGCATTATCAACCTGGGATTGGATGGTTTGCTTTATCGGGTATCCTGTTGTTATCTCATGGTTTGTTGTTTTCTTCTATTCTTGTAATCATGATTTTCACGACGGCAAACGCTGAAGATAACGAGGCTTCAATGTACTGCATACCAAAGACCAGACAGCTTTTCTGACGAACTGCCTGGTCTTTGGTATTCTTATTCCTGCTTTTCAGGAATGCAGCCGACCCCATCAAGGATTATAGTAGGCTGATAAGCAAACGTCTTTACTGTCTCCCTGTCTGAGACTCCAGATAACACAAGCACCGTATCCACACCGCTTTCTGTACCTGCAATGATATCTGTATCCATACGGTCTCCGATGATAACCGCTTCTTCGGAATGACATCCAAGAAGTCGAAGACCTGTCCTCATCATAAGAGGATTTGGTTTGCCGCAGAAATAGGCTTGCTTTCCAGCAGCCATTTCCACAGGTGCGATCAATGCCCGACAGGCAGGTGCGATTCCATTTTCGATATTTCCTGACACATCGGAGTTCGCGCCAATCAGCTTCGCCCCACCTAACACCAAATTGACCGCTTTGGTTAGTGTTTCCAGAGAATAGTTTCTGCCTTCACCAATGACCACATAATCTGGATTTATATCGTTCATTGTGATTCCGGCATCGTACAATGCATTTAAGAGTCCAGCCTCACCGATTACAAATGCAGAACAGCCCGGTGCCTGGATCCGTAGAAATTCGGCTGTGGCCAGGGCGCTGGTATAAAAGTGTTCTTCCGGAACGTTTACTCCCAGACGTTCCAGCTTCTGATGCAGTTCTCGCGGAGTCATTCCGCTATTGTTGGTAAGGAATAAATACTCCTTTCCGTTTTTCTGGAGCCAGTTGATAAACTCGACTGCTCCAGAAAGTAATCGGTTTCCATGATAGAGGACACCATCCATATCACAGATGAAGCCCTTTTTATTCTGAAAGTCAATACTCATATCTTACACCTTTTCATTCACGTGATCATCAATCGAGAAGATGACCCACTCGGCAATATTTGTTGCGTGGTCTCCGATTCGTTCCAGATATTTGTTCACCATCAGAAGATCAGCCGCATGCTCTGCGTAATCAGCATTGTTCTGCATGACCTCGATCAGATCTGTTTTCACCTTCACAAACAGTTCATCAACAACATCATCATGCTCAATCACTTCCTGTGCTTTCTTCATATCCCTTTCCACGTAGGCCTGAACTGCCTGCATCAGCATCATGACAGTTTCAGCAGACATCTTTTTGATATGCTCTACATTCAAAAGATAGGGACTGTCAGCCATCATAATCGTCAACTCTGCGATATCTGCCGCCTGGTCGCCGATTCGTTCCATATCGGTCACCATTTTCATGGCCGCAGTGATCGTTCTTAAGTCTCTTGCAACCGGCTGCTGCTGGATCAGTAGTTGAAAGCAGATGTTTTCAATCTTCTTCTGCTCCTGATCAACCAGCTCATCGTCCTTCATGATCTGCTTTGCCTTATCTATATTCTGGCTGAAAAAAGCTTCGATAGTATCCTGAATCGCTTTCTGGATCATGTTGCCCATCAGGATCATTTCATTGTTCAGCTGTCTCAGCTGCTCATCAAATTTTAATCTCATATACTGTGTCTCCTTTAGCCGAACCTTCCTGTGATATAATCTTCCGTTCTTTTATCCTGCGGATAAGAGAAGATCTGTTTTGTGTCTCCGAATTCAATCAATTCGCCCAGCAGGAAAAACGCCGTATCATCCGCAACACGCACCGCCTGCTGCATGTTATGGGTCACGATCACTACAGTGTATTTCTTTTTCAATTCCTCCATAAGATCCTCGATCTTGGATGTTGAGATTGGATCCAGTGCGGAGGTCGGCTCATCCATCAGCAGTACTTCCGGCTGAACAGCCAATGCTCTTGCAATGCAGATTCGCTGCTGCTGGCCTCCAGACAATCCAAGCGCAGATTTTTTAAGTCGATCTTTCACCTCATCAAAAATTGCGGCACCTCGCAGACTTTCTTCTACGATCTGATCCAGTTTTCTTTTATCTCGGATTCCATGCACGCGCGGACCGTAAGCGACATTATCATAAATGCTCATTGGGAAAGGGTTTGGCTGCTGAAATACCATACCAATCTTTTTTCTCAGTATCGTGGTATCAACGCCGGGACCATAAATGTTCTCTCCATCAAGAAGCACTGTTCCTTCAATTCGCACATTATCAACAAGGTCGTTCATTCTGTTCAAGGTCTTGAGAAAGGTAGACTTACCACAACCTGAAGGACCGATAAATGCAGTAACGGCGTTTGGACGGATCTCCATATTGACGCCCTTTAATGCGTGATTTTCTCCGTAATACAAATGAAGATCTTTCACGCTGATTTTTGTTTTCTGTTCCATTATTTTTTCCTCGTCACATCAAATTTTGCAGCCAGCCT
>JAKSRN010000343.1 GCA_024403585.1 Lachnospiraceae bacterium
CCTGCCATCATCCAGCACAACCTTTCCTGTATACAGGCCGAATACCTGATGCTGGTCTGACTTGATCAGCTTCACATTGGTGCAGGAAGCACGGTCCATTACAGGAACGAAATCCATCTCAAAACGACCATCATCAGAAGTAAAGGTCCATGGCTTCATGAAGGCGGTCTCGTTCTCTGGAATGTGGAAGGTAACCTGGCTGAGTTTATGCATGATCCCCTTATAGAACACGGCGTTCTCTGAAGCAGCGGACGTATCGCCAAAACCATATCCGATGTTCCAGCCCAGAGTTTCTCCATCCACCATGCCTGAAGCAGAACCCCAGTACCAGGTATTATGATAGGTCCAGACACCTCTGCCCCAGTCTAAAACAGCAAAACTGTTCTCAGGCTCAAAGATGTAGGTCCTGTTTCCGTAAAGGACCTTACCGGTAGCCCTCATGCAATTGATCTTCTGATTGTAGTAAAAATGCCCCGGCTTCCCGAAAGGTGTACAGATCACCATACTCTCTTCCGGCTCATCGCTTAAGACGATCTTTGCCTTCAGATCTCCCTCCGGACCAAATTTTTCCATCAGTGCATACAGGGTCCTCTTTCCGTTTTCTTTATTCACCACAAAGCGGAGATGGTGACCCTTGCCCTTCAGATCTGTAGTACCTTCCATAGAAGATACAGGCATCTTTGGATAGCCATTCGGGAAAAACTTCATCGGACTCTTTGTGATCTCCCAGCCTTCTGTAAAATCCAGAAGTGAGATTGAATTCATATTCATGTAGTCATTATTATCAATGGTCAGGGCCAGGGCAAAATCCCCATTGTTGATCAGATAATAATCCCACTCCTTCAGTCGAAGCGGCGGTGCTTCGATGTCATCCCTGTCATAGGTCAGGATCATCTTTCTGGCAAAACCAGGTTCGGTCAGATTTCCTTCGTCATTCAGAAGCGGCATCGCTTCTGTAATTTCATGCTGCCAACTCATCCTTATACCTCCGTTTCTTACAGGCCCAGAAGTTCCTTTGCTTCCTTATATTTTTTGCTTTTCAGGAGTGCATTCACGCGGATCTCCCGCTCTTTTCTGAGCTTCTCCTGCTCAAATACATCACTTTCGAAATAGTTCTTGTAGATCATCTTGCGGAAAGCACGGCCACTCATCTCACGCATGGTATTGTTTTCCAGCAGGAGGATCCGGTCTGCACAGTTTGTAACTGTATAGAAATCATGGGATACCATGATCACGGTTCCTTCATAAGCATCAATGGCCTGCTCCAGAGCGATCTGTGCATAGGTGTCCAGATGGCTGGTAGGCTCATCCAGAAGAAGAACCGACGCATTGCCTGCCGCAATCTCCCGAAGCTGTTTGAGATTCTTTTCTCCACCGGACAGCTGCTCTTCATCTTCATAGATCTGTGTGAAGAATGCAGTCTCAGCCTGCGGACAATATCTTTCATGCAGATCCTTCAGAATACTGGATTTTCCTGTTCCGTTTGCACCGACGATCGCTGTTTTCTCTCCCGCCTTCACAGTGAAAGAAACATTGGACAGGATCTCTCTGTCATAGGAAAGGCTGTAATCCTTCACATCGATCAGAGTACTTCCCTCTTCCGGCCAGTCTTCCTGCTTTACAGGGAATGTAAAGTCATAATCATGTTCCTCAATAAAAGGATTCTTCACCGCACGCTCCTGCAGACGTTCCAGATAAGAAACTCTGGCATGAAGCTGGCGTCCCTTTGCAGCACTATCCACATTGGTGGCAAGCGTACGCATCTTTTCCACAACTTTTTTCTGGATCTCGATCCATTCCACATCCTTGACATGCTGCTCCTGCATCTCCACCTTGGTTTCCAGCATGGAGAGATTGTATTCAGCAAAGGTTCCCGGGAATTCCATCAGCTCCATATTCTCCAGATGGAGGATCTTATTGAAGCACTGAGAAAGAAGAAGTCGGCTGTGGGTAATGGTCAGAATGGTTCCCTGATACTGATTGATCAGTTTCATAAGACCGATCAGATTCTCAAAATCCAAAAATGCATCTGGCTCGTCCATGATCAGCAGCTGTGGTTTCAGAAGCATGTTTCGGATAATGGAGAGAAGCTTGAATTCTCCACCACTGATCTTATCTACCGGTGTATCGACAATAGCAGTAAGGCCTGCGATCGCAAGCTGCTTACGGATATTGGTATCAGCATTGTATCCGTCCACGGCATCGATACGGTCCAGGCAATCCTGGTATCTGCCGTAAACTTCGTCCATATCCTCGGCTGTTCCCATCTCTTCTGCTACCTTGTCGGCAGCCTCCAGAAGAAGGGCAAAGGGCTCATTCAGAAAATCGTAAGCACTCATGCATCCCTCATGCTGTACATACTGGGCTACATATCCAATCCGAACGGAAGGATCTTTTTCAATCTTACCGTCATACAGATATTTTTCCGGGTCAATCAGCATATCCACAAGAGTACTTTTTCCGGTACCATTGCTTCCGATCAATACGGCATGATCTTTTTCTTCTATTTGAAAACAGACTTTATTATAAAGATCCTTCTGGGGAAAGCCAAAGGAGAGATCTGTTACTTTTATCATATTTCATAATCCTCACTTGTAACTGTTGTATGATGGTATTTTAGTCGACAAAAGACTTTTTCACAAGTGTTTA
>JAKSRN010000344.1 GCA_024403585.1 Lachnospiraceae bacterium
CATCTTCCGGATGGTAGCAGAGGGGGTGCTCTAAGATGAACGGAAATGGTATTTTGTTATTTCTTGTACTGGGTCCGATGATCGGAGCATTGCTGTGTTACCTTGTGGGTCGTAAAAATAAGACTGCCAGAAATTTCCTGGCTGACGGCATTGCAATTCTGGAGTTTTTACTGATCTTTGTTTTATTCGTTCAGAAGCTTACAGGAGGGGCTGATTTGGCATTTACCTGGGAAGGCTTCTGCGGATTCGGACTGAATCTGGAGCTGGATGGTTTCCGTGCACTTTACGGTTCCATTGCTGCTCTGATGTGGATGATGACAACGATCTTTTCCAGAGAGTATTTTGCTCATTACAGAAACAGAAATCGTTATTATCTCTTTTTACTGCTGACTCTGGGATCCACTATGGGTGTATTCCTGTCTGCAGACCTTTATACGACATTTATCTTCTTTGAGATTATGTCCTTTACCTCCTTTGTGTGGGTTGCCCACGAGGAGAAGGAAGCAGCTATGCGGGCAGCACTTACTTACTTAGGTGTAGCTGTGATCGGTGGTCTTGTAATGCTGATGGGAATTTTCCTTCTGTATCAGATTACCGGAACTCTGGATATTTCCGAGCTTCTGGAGGCTTCCCGACATGCTCTGGACTCTGCAGAAGATCCGGCATCTTCTACGCTTGTTATGGGAATCTTTGGAGGCAGCAGGGCTGCGATCCAGGCTCAGCTGTATCTGGCAGGCGGACTGATGCTGTTTGGTTTTGGTGCCAAAGCTGGTATGTTCCCGCTGCACATCTGGCTGCCAAAAGCTCATCCGGTAGCTCCGGCTCCGGCATCTGCGCTTCTGTCCGGTATTCTTACCAAATCCGGTATTTTCGGAGTGCTGGCTGTAACCTCCAATATTTTCCTGCATGACCCTAACTGGGGAATGATGATTCTCCTTCTTGGTACTGTGACCATGTTCGGTGGTGCTCTTCTGGCTGTCTTCTCTGTAGACTTCAAGAGAACCCTGGCATGCTCCTCCATGTCTCAGATCGGATTTATTCTGGTCGGTGTGGGAATGCAGTGTCTCTTAGGAGAGGAGAATGCTCTGGCAGTTCGCGGAACACTCCTTCATATGGTGAACCATTCCCTGATCAAGCTGGATCTCTTTATGGTAGCCGGTGTTATCTTTATGAATATCCATAAGCTGAATCTGAACGAGATCCGCGGCTTTGGAAGAAAGAAACCTCTTCTGATGTTCTCCTATCTGATGGGCGCGCTGGGAATAGGCGGTATTCCGCTCTGGGATGGATATATCAGTAAAACACTCCTTCATGAGAGTATCGTTGAATATAAGGAACTGATCCATGAAGCAGCAGAAGGAATGCACGAGGCAGCAGAGATGGTGCTTATGGGCAACGGAGCTTTCTGGACTGCCATTGAGTGGATTTTCCTGATCAGTGGTGGTATGACCATCGCCTATATGTTAAAACTTTTCGTTGCAGTATTCCTTGAGGAGAATGAAGACAAGGCCCTGCAGAAGAAATATGACTCCATGAAATCCTACTGGAATATGGAAAGCAAGTTTGCGGTAGTTGGCTCCGCTATTCTTCTTCCAATTCTTGGTTTCCTGCCAACACTGACTATGGATAAACTGGCAGATCTGGGACAGGAATTTATGTATGGAGAGGCACCGGCCCATGCGGTTCATTATTTCTCACTGGTTAACCTGAAGGGAGCCTGTATCTCCATCGTAATCGGAGCGGTTCTTTATTTCGGAGTGATCCGTACACTACTGATGAAGAAGACAGAAGAGGGACGATGCTACATCAATGCATGGCCGGAATGGCTGGATCTGGAGAACCTGATCTACCGTCCGATCCTTCTGGTATTCCTGCCTGCTGTATGCGGATTTGTAATGCGACTCCTTGATACAATTCCGGATGTACTTGTGCTTCTGGCAAGAAAAACTATTTTCCGCCAGTCTACAACTCCGATCAAGGATAAGGAAGAGGATCATATGGCAATTTCGCTTGGCCGTAAGATCGACAGACTTACAAAACGTGATCATGAGCATTCCGTGATTCCGGGACTGATTCGAAGAGAAGAGAGAACGGTAAGAACCTTCTCTATCATGTCAGGAAGTCTGAGTTTTGGTCTTTTGATGGCAACGGTAGGTTTGCTGGCGATCCTGATCTATCTGTTTATCGCGATATAACATTGGGGACGCTTTCTCCGCTCCGGTCGGCTCTTATGTGGGTCTCCGCTCCGCTCCGGTCGGCTCTTATGTGGTCCACCGGACCACCCGCCACCGGACCACCCGCCTTTTGTCACGCGGAGTGTCCCTCTGTCACATGGAGTGTCCCTCTGTTACATCGTGATTTCTATAGGATAGTATTTTGCGGCTGTTGCACCTTTGGGTGCAGCAGCCGTGTTTTTGTATTTAATTATATGCAAATACAATAAAGCATATGTAAATATATTAAAATATATTAAAATATATTGAGAATCCAGAGCAGGCGTGATATTATCTTAGTAAAGAAATGGCATTGCCTTGCGTAATGAATCTCAGCTGGTTAAAAGAGACTGGTTTTTTGGAGGTAGAAGCATGAACAGAGAAGAGATGAACCGTATTAAGGAAGAAAGAGGCTATAGCTTTAAAC
>JAKSRN010000345.1 GCA_024403585.1 Lachnospiraceae bacterium
ATGGCTTTTTTATTTCCTTCTGTGATCTCACGACGGTCATCCAGGAGGGTGCCGTCCAGATCCAGAAACAATGCTTTTTTATTCATACTAAAATCTTGTCCTTACTCATACTTCCGGATGAATCCAGCTTGTTCTCTATCCTTTACTCATGCTTCCGAATGAATCCAGCTTGTTCTCTATCCCTTACTCATACCTCTGGATAAATCCAGCTTGTTCGCCTTCTTTGATCCAGTTCGTCATTAATGAAAGGAATTCCTCCCTGAATTCATCATAGTTCTCCGGATGCTCTGTACCGCAGGCATCCAGATAGAAATCATCATCAAAACCAAAGGATAACTGGAACCATTCGGAGTTCTGATAATCCTCGGCTGTTTCATTATAATTGTACCACTGGATCAGATCGTATTTTTCAATGAGCTCCTGCACTGCATCGAAAGGCAGCTGGTCATCCTTCACTTCACATGCATACAGGTATTTACCTGCAGGCAGGTAATCATCCTTCAGAACATCGATGTTGATATTCACATTGTGATCTCCATCGGAGTGAGATTTCACCATAAAATCATAATGATCTCTGCCGGAGCTTCCCTGCTCGTTGAAATTCACCATGAAAAAGTCCAGCTTTCCATTGATTCCCTGAGCGATCTGTTCCTGTCTCTTTTCTTCGCAGAGTTCTTTCACATACGGAGCAAATATTTCATCCAGTGGCTTAACAAAATCCTGGAAGCCCTTTGGATATGCATTACTTCCATTTGCAGAGATCCTGTTTTCATCTGCCATCTCGATCGAGAGACGAAAACCATCTCCGTCAGTGACATCCGTATCGTTTCTGTTGAAACCATTCCATTCACCGACCTGCTTCTCTTCACAAAGCTTCTGCACCTCTTCCAGAAGGGATGAATCCACTTCCTTCTCCATCTCTCCGTACATGTAATACTGATCACTGGAATAGGTAAGATGTGCACCGCCATCCTCTGTCTTCTCCAGAACATACTGGTAACCACACATACCAAATCCGTTATAGTACTGATAGGTAAAATCCGTGATCTCAGCACTGATTTCTACCGGATTCAGTGGATTTTCATCCTGACCGGAGTCCCATCCGGAACCGTCTTCCCCATGATCATTAGGAGCTTGCTTTCCGCATCCGCCAAGACAAAGCAGTACAGTTGAGAATAGGATCAGCATTGTGATCTGTATCTTTTTTTTCATACGTCTCCTCCTTGCAAAGCAGCTGTGCAAAATGCAGAAATCTGCATTTTGCCGGTTTATATAGTACAGGGGGATTGGCATAATGCCAGGCTGCATGGCATAGCGGACATTGCATTCCACTTAGCTGCATGGCATAGCGGACATTGCATTCCGCCTGAACTGCATGGTACAGTGGACATTGCCTTCCGCTTCACTGCATGCGCATGCCGTCATTAATAAAACTGGCTTACCATTACTTTTCCGTGGCCCAGTTCACGTTTTTTGGAATTCTCGATGGCAGCATCAATGTCATCCAGTTTGAAACGTCCTGTGATCATCTTGCGCATATCAATTCTTCCGGATGCCATCAGTCTGAGAACAGATGGATAGATATCACTGCCTGCATGTCCAAGGGAACCGATGATACGGGAATTACTCTGAAGCAGAGGCATTACATCGAAAGAGGTATTCTGTGCTCCGACACCCAGCTGAACGATTCTTGCTCCTGCATGGAGAGACTTGATGATCTCCGGATATACTTCTGCATAGTTGCCTGTTGCTTCCACGAACATCTCTGCCCCAAGACCAGCAGTCATCTCACGGACAAATTCTCCTGCGGAAGATCCCTGAGCTGCAAGAGTTCTTGGATTCATAACGATATCTGCTCCCATGATCTTTGCAATCTCGTCACGGGCAGGATTGGTATTAAACACAATGATCTGAGCTGCACCAAATGCTCTTGCCAGCGCTACAGAAGCAAGACCGATGGGACCGGCTCCAAATACAACCACTGTTGATCCTGGTTTTACACCGCCACCGTTGATCTGAATACCGCTGTAAGCAACACAGGTTGGCTCAGCCAGAGCACCTGCCTCTAAAGCAGCCATCTTATCACCATAGAATTCTGCGATATTGTTGATCACGCAGACATATTTTTCAGGAACCACTGCATATTCAGCAAATCCGCCGTCACAGGATAATCCAACCTCTTCCACGTGCTCACACTGGTTGAACATACCGGTTCTGCAGATACGGCAGCTGCCGCACCACTGGATCTGCTCAGTTGCGATCAGGTCTCCCACCTGAATACCTGAGACAGCTTTTCCTACTTCTACTACTTCACCGGAGAATTCGTGGCCTAAGATAACCGGCAGACGAAGATGGCCTGCGTAAGTACAGTATCCGTCCGGTCCATTGGCTGCCACATGCATATCTGTTCCACAGATTCCGCAGGCACCCACACGGATCAGTACATCATGATCTCCCATCTTCGGGATCTCTACATTCTGCAATCCTGCACGGATATTTTTATAAACATTGCAGGATTTTACTGCTCGCTTCTCTGTTGCTTCACGATTATTTAATTTGTAATCCGGTTTCGGAGCCCACTCCGCTTCCAGAACATATGCTTTCATTGTCATACCCAGCCCTCTCTTTCATGAGATTAT
>JAKSRN010000346.1 GCA_024403585.1 Lachnospiraceae bacterium
AAATGATTGAATTTGCTATAGATTCAGATGAAAATATCGTACAGGAATTTGATGGCGCAATCTGGTTCTCTGACAACCATCGGGAGCTGGAAAAGCTGATTCTCACAGATAAAGGATTATACTGTATTTATTCAATTGCGAAAGACTGGTCAGGAAATGATAAGGGAGAAGAATACAGATTCAACATATCAGATATCGTAGTCAAAGATGGTGTATCTATGATCTGTAAGGCGAAGATTCGTCAGACCAGCTGTTTGCAGATCCAGTTTAGGCATGGAATGGAATATTTTGGCTTTTTCGAAAATGCTTCCGTAAAAATAGGAAATCTGATGAAAGCAATAAATCAGCTGTTGGGTGCTAAACCTTTCATAACACCGAAAGAAGGCACTTTCAACTGTTATTGTTGCGGTTCTGTTCTGCCGAATGGTGCGAACTACTGTTTCTACTGCGGCAAAAAGACCGTGAGAGAAGAAAAGAAAGAGGACACATCTGGGCGTACCTATTACTTTGTTTTAGAAGGTCAGACAAATGGGCCTTTTAATATGGCGGAAGTTCACAGACTGGTAGAAAGTGGAAAACTGAAACGGGATACCCTTGCCTGGACAAAAACCATGAAAGACTGGAAGCCGTTGGAGCAGATTCCGGAATTGATGGAATTCATTAGTGATATGCCACCAGCTTTATAAGGAGGAGGTTTGATCATGTGAGGGATGGCGATAAGCCTCCGTCACCAGTCGGCATTTTGGGGTGGCGATAGACTTCTGTTCCTATGCTCCATTTAGGTTGACATTTGCGTCAAAATGTGCTTTAATATGATAAATCACTAAACCGTTGAGAAAGAGTAGTAGCAGATACCCCTTTCCATACAGAGAGCTGCAGGCGGTGGGATTGCAGCAGGAAATATATCCGTGAATGGACTTTTGAGGGCAAACCGAACAGCATTATGATTAGTAGGGGCGACGGAGCTGATCCTCCGTAATCAAAGATTCGCATATGTTGGTATGCATGAGTGGATGAAAGAATTTCATCAAGCCGGGTGGCACCGCAGGAGAGTATATGACCCCTGTCCCAGCAATAGAATTTGTTGGGATGGGGCTTTTTTTGTGGAGTTTTTGTAGCAACGCGAGAGACGAAGGCGGAGCGTTGCGTATTATCATAAAAAGAGAAACAAGGTCAACACCCAGCAAATACCGCATAAATCAACACTATATTTACCCGTCCCCAGATGGACAGAAAGGAAAAAACAATGGCAGAAGAAAAGAAAATCCCTTACAAAATTTACCTTCAGGAGAATGAGATGCCGACACAGTGGTACAACGTGCGTGCAGATATGAAAAATAAACCAGCTCCACTTGTAAACCCTGGAACAGGTCAGCCTATGACCTTTGATGAGTTAAGAGGAGTATTCTGTGATGAGCTGATCAAACAGGAGCTGGATAATGATACTCCATTCGTTGACATCCCTGAAGAGATTCAGGACTACTACAAAACATACAGACCATCACCACTGGTTCGTGCTTACAACCTGGAGAAGGCACTGGGCACACCAGCTAAGATTTACTACAAATTCGAGGGTAACAACACATCCGGATCTCACAAACTGAACTCTTCTGTTGTTCAGGCTTACTACGCAAAGAAACAGGGTCTGAAGGGTGTTACTACAGAGACAGGTGCCGGCCAGTGGGGTACAGCTCTTTCCATGGCATGTGCACACTTTGATCTGGACTGCAAGGTATATATGGTTAAAGTATCCTATGAGCAGAAACCATTCAGACGTGAGGTTATGAGAACCTACGGCGCAAGCGTTACACCATCTCCATCTATGGATACAGCAGTTGGACGTAAGATCAATGCAGAGCATCCTGGAACAACAGGATCCCTTGGATGTGCGATTTCTGAGGCTGTTGAGGTTGCTACCACCAATGAAGGCTACAGATATGTTCTTGGTTCTGTTCTGAACCAGGTACTGCTGCATCAGTCTGTAATCGGTCTTGAAGCAAAAGCAGCACTGGATAAATACGGCGTAAAACCTGACATCGTAATCGGCTGCGCAGGCGGTGGATCCAACCTGGGTGGTCTGATCGCACCATTTATGGGTGAAAAATTAAGAGGCGAGAATGATTACAGAATCATCGCTGTTGAGCCTGCAAGCTGCCCATCCTTCACAAGAGGAAAATATGCATACGACTTCTGTGATACAGGAATGATCTGTCCACTGGCTAAGATGTATACACTGGGAAGCAACTTCATTCCATCTGCAAACCATGCAGGCGGACTGAGATTCCACGGCATGAGCCCAGTTCTGTCTCAGCTTTATCATGATGGTCTCATGGAGGCAGTTGCTGTTGAGCAGACATCCGTATTCGAGGCTGCTACACAGTTCGCAAGAGTAGAGGGAATCCTTCCTGCACCAGAGTCCAGCCACGCAATCCGCGCTGCCATCGACGAGGCTCTGAAATGCAAAGAGACAGGCGAGGAGAAAACAATCCTCTTCGGTCTGACTGGAACAGGTTACTTCGATCTGGTTGCATACGAGAAATATAACAATGGCGAGATGACAGACTATATTCCAACTGATGAGGAGCTGGAAGCAAGCTTTGCAACTCTTCCACAGGT
>JAKSRN010000347.1 GCA_024403585.1 Lachnospiraceae bacterium
GCGTAAAAACATACGCTCAGTTATAAAGTAACGCCGCATTTTCAGCGGCGTGGTTTGTAGCATATTTCTGGCAGGCTGGTTGACCAAGGAAGCAGGTGTTCCAGACTTTCTGGTTTTATATCCGGGTTGAAGATCTGTATCTTCTTATCTTTATCCCATTTGGTATATTTTGGCATCTCAGTAAACAGATACTCCAGATAATAATAAGGATTCAGGTTATTCAACTTAGCAGTTTCGGTTATGCTGTACAGGACAGCACTTGCATGTGCTCCTTTAATAGATTTGATCAGAACCCAGTTCTTTTTACCGACACAGAAGGTCTTCAGGCTTCTCTCACTGGCCGAGTTATCGAGTGGAACCTCGCCATCGGTCAAAAATACACGGAGATACTTTTCCTGGTTAATACTGTATTTTAAACCTTCACCGGTTTTTCCCTTTGGCAAAACCTTTCCATCTGCCAGGAGTGATTTTACCCATGCGAAATAAGCGTCTACAAGCGGCGCAACATTTGTTTTGCGCTTCATAAGACGTTCCTCTGCACTGAGGTTTTTGTATTTATCCTCAAGATTATAGATAGCTGCAATCCTTACCAGTGCCTGATATGCAACTGATTTTTTGATCGCTTCCTGGTTTTTGGAACCGATCGCTTTCAATGCATCGGAGTAATCTCTTCTTGCATGTGCCCAGCAATTCGCTGATGTCAGACCAGGCAGTTCCCGTTCCAGGATATGATACTGTTGCAGACTGTCTGTAACCAGTATCCCATTGAAATCCCGGTAAAACTCCAATGGATGGATATGATGCCTGGTTTCCTGGTATTCATACAGAACGATCTGCTTATCTGTATAGAATTCACCTGAGCGGTGCACCCACATATAGCACTTGGATCTGGATTCGTGTTCTTTTTCCATGACTCTTACAGGGGTCTCGTCACATTGATTGACATGCATCTGCAAAAGCTGTTTCCTAAGCAGCTCATAGATCGGATTAAGATACCAGTTGGCACATTTGATCATCCAGTTAGCCATGTTCTGTCTGGAGATAAAGACTCCGTTACGTTGGAATTCCTGTTCAATGCGATATAGAGGAATTGAATTCACATACTTGGCATTACCAATGGCAGCTGCCAGTGACGGAGTGAGGATACTGTTTCTCAACAGTTCATCTGGACGGTCGCCACGAAGGAACTCATCCTGATGATCACCACCCGTTCCGACATATACTTCCACCGTATGTTCTTCAACGGTCCATGATGCAGGTGTGAAACGAAGCCGTACATAAGTCTCATCAGGCATGCGTTTCCAGTTTCCTTCGCCAAATGCTTCATTCAGAGCTTCTGTGCTTACTGTATGTACAGGCATTTTTTCATGAGGAAGGTCTTTCAGATCTGCGTCACGCTGTCCTTTTTTCTTCTTCCTTTTGGTCTTTTTTCCTTCATCAGGAAGAACTTCTTCAATGGATGGCTCTTCAGCAGATTCTTCTGAAAAGTATTCCACTTCATTGAAGAATGACAACTGCCCATCAAGAACCTCAAGTTTTTCGGATCTGCTTCCATATTTATCCTGGTTGGCAATCCTGAGCTGTTCGATGAGATTCTCATAATTATCATTCAGGCGGTCAAAGTTTGATTGAAGTAACAGAAACATATCTTTCAGTTCTTTAAAGCTGAGACTATCGATCTGTTCACTGGTAAGTTTTTCAGACATGTTCCTATCCTCCTGACGTTATATATTCTGTTTCTATTATAACCGAATCAGAAAGAAAAAGCGAATCGGACAGAAAGAGGGGTTCGTCATTTTGCTACCATCTGTAAAGTGCTTATTGTGCAGATAACGAGCCGGAAATATGCAGTTTTCAAAGTTCAAATGATCCATGATAGTTCATGGACAAGGCGGGTACGCTGTCAGACAGTATCCCCAGTTGCTGATAAATGCCTGTTAAACAGACTCAAAAAAGCAGTTTAAAATTCTCTGTTTTTCACAAATGATCAGATAACAGCTGTCGGATAGACCTCTTTAACCTTGGGCTTCAGAGGATTGATTCCAAGCATCAGCAGATTAAACTGTTCTTCTGTTATCTCAGCGGCTTCTTTAGAATCTCTCGGCCAGGAAAAGCGTCCGTCTTCCAGACGGATGTACAAAAGCACAAAACCGGTGCCGATCCACAATAATCCTTTGATTCTGTCAGAACGGTTTCCACAGAAAAGAAACAGAGTTCCTTTTTCATAAGGATTCTTGTCGTAGTCTGCTCCGATAATAGTAGCCAGGCCAAGAACACCTTTGCGAAGATCCACGCGTCCTGTTGCGAGAACCACACGTTTGATCTCAAAAGCATTATCAAGCATGAAGTGACACCTCGTTAAGGATAAAAGCCAGAAGCTTTTCAGATATATCATTAGTAAAAGCAAGCGAAAAGGCCGATGTCTGAAGCATTGCTACTGGCGCATGCATGGAAGTAATAGGAATCGCATCTGATGATTCTGATTTCCTATCCATAGGGAATGAAAGCTCTACAAAATCCGTTTTTCCGGCTTCTTTAACAGCTGGAAGTGAATCAGAAGAATTATTCATCTGATCAAATGCCTGTTGGCGGAACTTTCGCTGCCAAT
>JAKSRN010000348.1 GCA_024403585.1 Lachnospiraceae bacterium
TCATTAAGCTGCTTGAAGGATCTGGTTCCACGGTCACCAATGTTGTAGTAGCTGTAATCACCAAAGGCAATTCCATCTGCAGGTGCAAAAGGAGAAGTATGGACTTCATAACCAAGCACTCTGTCAGGCTCACCTGCCTGGTAAGAAGGCTGCCAGATATAGGCACCATTGTTGTCCTTAAGCTTACGGATCTGTGCAAGGATTGCATCATTCATAATGAAAGAAGCATTCTTACGGTAAGGTCTCTTAAGAGCATATACGAGATCGATAAGATCATCTGCCTTAAGTGCTGCAGTAAGAGTAGTTACTACCTGACCGCCCTTAGTTGCATTGAAGATACCAAAAGGCTGACCTGTTCCGGTACCATTAAGGAACGCATCTTCCTCAGCATTGGCAAGAGCCTTACCAAACTGGGTAATGATATGGTTCTCAAGACCGAACGCATTGTCATATAAAAGTTCCTCGGTAACCTTGATTGCTACATGAAGCTTGTGTGCATCAAGGATCTTCTGGTCGAAAGTAGCATCACCGAAAGAAAGAGCACCGCCCTCTTCAATCCAGGCTGCTGCCGGATTAGTAGCAGCGATATTGATCTTATGCTCACCGGAAGTGCTGATCTTGGTACCTAAGCGGCGCATGATATTCTCACCTTCAAGCACCTGGATAAGTCTGCTGTCATACTCATCCGGTACAAGATAACCGCCATCTGCATCCACGCCTTCCTGGAGAACATTGCTGATCTGACGGAAGTTGGTACGAAGTGCAGTAAGCATAGACTTTCTGTACTCATCAGAAGCACGTCCCTTCTTCTCATCCTCTGCCTTAGGAGCCATGTAAGGCTTACCGGTAAGAGGGGAATTTACAGGTCTGCTAAGTTCCGCCTCTCTCTGCTCTGCTTTAGTCTGGCGGTCAATCGCTGCGGTCATATCCTCGATCTCCTTTTCCATCTTTGCATAAGTTGCTGCATCCTCATCAGTAAGAATGCCGTTTTCATTCTCGTGGGTATCAACAAACTTCTTAGCTGCATCCCACATCTTATTTCTCTTTTCCATCAATTCCTGAATAGTCATCTCTGAAATCCTCCTTAAATAAATCTCTTGATAAAATTTAAGCGTTCACGCAGCTCATCTGCGGAACGCCCTGTGCCAGAATCAGACTCAGTCTGATCAGTTACCTTATTTACTTCTGCAGGTTTGATCTCTGCCTGCTCCTGCATAGGCTTTCTCGCCCTGCCATACTTTGCTTCCAGCTTATTTACCAGAGCATTGTTTACTGCTTTTCTTGAAAACATCACGGAATTCTCAACACTTACCGCACCGGAATCAGTTACGTTTTCAGTTGTTTCTCCATACAAAATGCCATCTGCGAAGCCAAGCTCCACGGCCTTGTTGGCATCCATCCAGGTTTCCGCATCCATCAAATGTGAAAGTTTTGCCCTGGATAAACCAGTCTTGATCACATAAGCATTGATAATGGATTCTTTCACAGCATCCAGAAGTTCAATCGCCTTCTCCATCTCGTTATGATCCCCAAAGGCAATGGTTGCCGGATTGTGAATCATCATCATGGAAACAGGACTCATATAAACTTCATTACCGGCCATCGCAATGACCGATGCTGCAGAAGCTGCAAGCCCATCAATCTTCACTGTAACTTTGCCCGGATATTCCGAAAGCATGTTATAAATCTGTGCCGCTGCCACACAGTCACCGCCGGGTGAATTGATCCAGACTGTGATATCACCATTCCCAGACATCAGTTCATCTTTGAACATCGCAGGTGTGACATCATCATCGAACCAGCTATCCTCCGCTATGGTTCCGTTTAGACTCAGCACTCTTTCTACGGCTTCCTCTTCCGGATTCCCTTCCTGATTGCTCACTCTTGGAACCGTCTGATTCTTCCATTTCCAGAACTTCCTGTTCTTCATCGTCATTCTCCCTTCCACCGGAGCCAGCAAAGATACCTGCATCCTCCAGTTTTGTCATATTTCCATTGATCAGGTACAGATCACCGCCCTGTTCAGCCGGAATCCTGTCAAGATTTTCAAGTTCACGGATATCATTTGCAGACATCCAGCCGTTCTGTCTTGCAGTAGCGTAACCCTGCATTCTTGACTGGTAATCACCACGAAGCAGACCATCCACATTGAACTTAAAGAAATACTGCTTTTTCTCATCAGCAGTAAGTAAAGCCCGGACCATTGCCTGCTCCCATCTGCTTACCCACGGATCCAAAGTGTATTTCACAAATTCCAAGGACTGCTGCTCAATGTTGTTGAAACTGGATTTCTCCAAATCTCCAATCATGTGCGGCGGTACTCTGAAAATCCTCGCAATCTCATCCAGCTGGAACTTCCTTGTTTCAAGGAACTGTGCCTGCTCCGGACTGATGGAAATCGGTGTGTACTTCATTCCTTCTTCCAAAACGGCAACCTTCTGAGCATTATTACTGCCACCAAAAGTAGCCTGCCAAGACTCCCTCACCCTGGACGGATCTTTAAGTGTACCCGGATGCTCCAGCACACCGGATGGAGCTGCACCATTTGCAAAAAACTTGGCTCCATACTCTTCACAGGCAATCGCCATACCAATCGCATTCTTTG
>JAKSRN010000349.1 GCA_024403585.1 Lachnospiraceae bacterium
AGCGGCGATCAGAACAAAAGAGCCTATGCCGGCGCGGTATATTATAGAAGAAATAGGACTGGGTGCAGGTAAAAGAGAGTGTGAAACTTCCGGTTTTCTTCGTGCAATGCTGATCCGTGTGATCTCGGAAGAGAATCACAAAAAGGAAGAAGACAG
Source organism: Lachnospiraceae bacterium (assembly GCA_024403585.1). Lineage (GTDB taxonomy): Bacteria > Bacillota > Clostridia > Lachnospirales > Lachnospiraceae > JAKSRN01. The sequence goes on from JAKSRN010000349.1 coordinate 157, forward strand.
GATCTGCAAACTGGAAACTGACGTGGATGACTGTACGGGAGAGATGCTGGGGCATGTGATGAACCTGCTGTTTGAAGCCGGTGCAAAGGATGTGCATTATACACCTATATATATGAAGAAGAACAGGCCTGCGGTGGAAATAACCGTGATCTGCGAACCGGATAAGACAGATGTGATGGAGTCGATCCTCTTTCGGGAGACTACTACCATTGGAATCAGAAGATGTCTGATGGAACGTACGGTTCTGGAGAGATCCTTTGAAGAATGTGATACTCCGTGGGGAAAGATCCGTATGAAAGTATGCAGAATCCCAGGGGGAGGCGAGCTGAGACGTTATCCGGAATATGAGGATGCCAGACTGGCAGCGGAAAAAGCGAGGATCCCGCTGGTGGATATATACCGATTTTTAGGGGAATAAAGGTTTTTGTGCATTAAAGGACAACACTGGTTGACTTGTGCGATTTTCATAATAAAAGCAGTTTTTCTTGTGAAAAAAGGTGAAATTCTGACGATAAGTTTGGGCTCTTTTGCTTGATTTACGTCATGCAATGAGGTATAATGACAATAATTGATAAAAGTGTGTCATTCTGTTTTGGAATAACGGATTCCGATATGGAATACAATAAGGAGTTTGAGTATGCATTTAATTTACGATGACAACGGCAACCTGGTACCACATGGAGCTGGTCATGAGCATGGTCATGAAGTTCATTCCCATGAGCACACCCATGACGGACACAGCCATGAGCATCCACACAGCCATGAAGATGGACATGAGCATGATCACAATCACAGCCATGGTCACCACCATCACGGCGAGGAAGGCCATTGCGGACATTGCCACGGCAATGATTGTGCTTCTGCAGACAAATGTAAGAATGAAACAGTGATGCTTCTGGATTACATGAAAAAACACAATGAGCAGCATGCAGCTGAACTGGATCAGATGGCAGCTAAGCTTGATGAGCAGGGAATGCACGATGCGGCAAAACAGATCAGAGACGGAGTTGCAGACTTCCAGAAAGGAAACATGAGACTCAGCCTTGCGCTTACACTTGTAAAGGAACAGCTTAAGGAGGGTTAAATATGTGTCTTGCAACCGTATATAAAAGCAGTGATGATACCGTCATCATGAGAAATGTATCCAAGATCGAAGTGGATGGAGAATTCGTTTTGATTCAGGATCTGTTCGGTGATGTGACAAAGATTCAGGGAAAGATCCTCATGGTTGACCTTGGAAACAGTGTCGTAAAACTGAGCTGTGAATAAATAAAGGCAACAGGAGGCACTTTTGATGGCAAAAGTAATTGCAGTTGCGGGAAAAGGCGGTGTTGGAAAAACAACTCTGACAGGCCTTCTGATCCAGTACCTGGGTGAAACCGGTAAGGGTCCGATCCTCGCAGTTGACGCCGATGCGAATTCAAATCTGAATGAAGTACTTGGCGTGGAAGTTGAAAAGACTCTTGGAGATGTCCGCGAGGAGATCGCAAGAGCAGAGATGATGACAAAGAGCCCTATTCCTCCGGGAATGTCAAAAGCAGATTATACCGAGATCCAGTTTACAAGAGCACTGGTTGAGGATGATGATTTTGATCTTCTTGTAATGGGAAGAACCCAGGGCAAAGGATGTTATTGTTTTGTAAATGGACTGCTCCAGTCTCAGATCCAGAGACTTCAGGGCAGCTATCCATATATCATCGTTGATAACGAGGCAGGTATGGAACATATCAGCCGTGGTGTACTTCCTGGAATGGAGATGGCGATCCTTGTGAGTGACTGCTCCAGAAGAGGCGTGCAGGCCGCAGGAAGAATCAAGGAGCTGATCGCTGAATGCGATATGCATCCGAAGAAAATCGGACTGATCATCAACAGAGCACCGAATGGTCAGATCAATGATGGTACCAGAGAAGAGATAGAAAAACAGGGTCTTGATCTTCTCGGAATCGTTCCACAGGATGAACTGGTTTACCAGTACGACTGTGACGGAACACCAACTGTTCAGCTGCCGGCTGATTCACCGGTGAGAGCAGCACTGAAAGGGATCGTTGCAAAACTCGGTCTCTGATTTCTCCCATGTGTGAGTGAATAAAGGATGGCAATCGGTCATCTTACGTATATTGTGTAGAGGGTATGAGAGAAACCCTATCAAGTTTTTATTCTGCCGAAAGGCAGGTAAAAAATAAAACTCGCTCTTTATCCTATCCGGAGGGATAGGTTAATTAGTGCAAAACCGTAAAGGAAAAATGCGGAAAAAAACTAATCTATAAGCTAAGGAGGAAAATTGATGAGTGAATTCAAACTGACAAGCATCGATGAGATGGAAGCAGCTACCAGTCGCCTTCTGGAGACTGCTGCCAAAGTAGGAGCTGACACATGGCAGGCACGTGTTAAAGGTCAGACTCCACATTGTAAGTTCGGTGAGCAGGGTATCTGCTGCCGTATCTGTAC
>JAKSRN010000035.1 GCA_024403585.1 Lachnospiraceae bacterium
TACATGGCAAAACTGGGCGTTCGCACACTGAACGAGCTGGTTGGCCGCACAGACTTCCTGAAGATGAAAGAGGGACTGACAGGAGCAGGTGCAAGAATGGATCTTTCCGGTATCCTGGCAAGAACACCGGATGTACAGTGCACCTTCGATCCTGCACACATCTATAACTTCAAACTGGAAGAGACACTGGATGAGAAAGTCGTTCTCAAAAACCCGGCTATCGTAAAAGCCGTAGCAGACGGAACACTGGCAGTTATGGACGTACAGGTAGGCAATACAGACCGTACCTTCGGTACTCTTCTCGGAGCAGAGATCACAAGAGCACATCATGAGGGACTGCCAGAGGATACCATCACACTGAACTGTACAGGTGCAGCAGGACAGAGCTTCGGAGCATTTATCCCATCCGGTCTGACCATCAGCCTGACAGGTGATGCCAACGACTACTTTGGAAAAGGACTCTCCGGTGGAAAGATGATCCTGAAAGCCCCTGCAAATGCAGGCTACGAGGCTGAGGACAACATCATCGTAGGTAACGTTGCACTCTACGGTGCTACAAGCGGATCCTGCTATGTTGCAGGTAAAGCCGGTGAGCGTTTCTGTGTAAGAAACTCCGGTGCAGTAGCAGTAGTTGAGGGTGTTGGCGAGCATGGCTGTGAGTACATGACAGGCGGACGCGCTGTCATCATCGGACCTACAGGCAAGAACTTCGCAGCTGGTATGTCCGGCGGTGTTGCTTACGTTTACGATGAGCACAGCAACCTTTACAAAAACCTGAACAAAGAACTGGTTCTTATGGAGAAAGTGGAGAACAAGCCAGACAAGATCGAGCTGAAGACACTGCTTGAGAACCATGTAGCATACACAGGATCTGCCAAAGCAAAGAAGATCCTCAGCAATTTCGATGAGGAACTCTTAAAATTCAAGAAGATCATCCCGGCAGATTACAAGAAACTGATCGCAGTAACCAGCATGTACGAGGAGCAGGGTATGAGCCGTGAGCAGGCACAGATCGAGGCATTCTATACATGTGCAGGCGAAGAAGCAGAATAAGGAGGATTGTATCATGGGAAAACCAACCGGATTTTTAGAATATGAACGTAAGGATGGTGCAGTGGTACCTCCTCAGGACAGAATCAAAAACTTCAGCGAGTTTCATAAAACTCTCACACTGGAAGACCAGCAGACACAGGGTGCCAGATGTATGGCATGTGGCGTGCCATTCTGCCAGGCCGGCGTTATGATCGCCGGCATGGCTTCCGGCTGTCCGCTCCACAACCTGGTTCCTGAGACCAATGATCTCGTATACCATGGCAACTGGGATATGGCTTACCGCCGTCTCAGCATCACACACGGACTGCCTGAGTTTACCTCGCGTGTATGTCCTGCTCTCTGTGAGCATGCATGTACATGCGGACTCAACTGTGCACCTGTATCCACAAAAGAGAATGAGCGTGCCATCATCGAGTATGCGTATGAGCACGGTCTGGTAGAGGAGAAAGAGCCGGAAGTACGTACAGGCAAAACTGTAGCTGTAATCGGAAGCGGTCCTTCCGGACTGTCTACAGCACAGATGCTGAACAAACGTGGACATAAAGTAACCGTATTTGAGAGAAATGACCGCATCGGTGGCTTGCTCCGCTATGGTATCCCGAATATGAAACTGGACAAACGTGTCATCGACAGACGTGTAGCACTGATGGAGAAGGCTGGCATCGAGTTCCGTACCTGCGTCAATGTAGGAAAAGATATCACAGGTGAGGAACTGCTGAAAGAGTTCGACCGTGTTGTACTCTGCTGTGGTGCTTCCAATCCTCGTGATCTGAATGCGCCTGGCCGTGATGCAGCAGGCATCTACTTCGCAGTAGATTACCTTCGTGAGGTCAGCAAAAAACTGATGGATCTGAATTACGACGCAGATGCACTGATCGCATCCAAAGACTTCAGCTTCAAATCCTTAAAAGGAAAACATGTCATCGTAGTAGGCGGTGGTGATACAGGTAACGACTGTGTAGGAACCAGTATCCGTCTTGGAGCTGGCTCTGTGATCCAGCTGGAGATGATGCCAAAACCATTAGAGTTCCGTGCACCTGGCAACCCATGGCCGGAGTGGCCACGTATTCTGAAAACAGACTACGGCCAGGAAGAGGCAATCTATAAATTCGGATCTGATCCACGAATCTATCAGACCACCATCAAAGAATTCAATAAAGATAAAAAAGGTCATCTGAAGAGTGTAACCGTAGTAAGTCTTCAGTCTGTAAAGGATGAGAAAACAGGCCGCTTCAATATGGTACCTGTAGAAGGCTCCGAGAAAGAGCTGAAAGCAGACATGGTTCTCATTGCAGCAGGATTTTTAGGCTCAGAGGCTTATGTAAGAGACACTTTTGGTGTAGAATGCAATATGAGAACCAATGTAAAAACAGAGGAAGGATGCTTCGAAACAACCAAGAGCAGAGTCTTTACAGCAGGCGATATGCACAGAGGCCAGTCTCTGGTTGTATGGGCCATTGCTGAGGGCCGTATGGCTGCACGTGCTGTGGATGAGTCCCTGATGGGCTATTCCAACCTCTGATGCAGGATCTGCGGAAAGGGCTTAGAAGAAGCCCGGCTGACAGATCGCTTCTATATAGAAATAATGGAGGACAGTATAGATGACACGAGAGGAAATACTTGAGCTGATCGAAGAAGAAGGAGTGGAATTTATCCGATTGCAGTTTACTGATGTATTCGGTATCCTGAAGAACTTTGCGGTAACCACAGGACAATTGGAGAATGTCTTTAAGAACAAGTGCTCTTTTGAAGGCTCTGCAATCTTCGGAGAAAGATATGAACTGGATGACAAACTGTTTGTGCGTCCTGTTCTGGACAGCTTCACGCTTCTGCCATGGAGACCGCAGCAGGCAAAGGTTGCCAAGATGGTCTGCGATGTCTGTACAGAAGACGGAACCCCTTATCCTGCCAGCTCCAGATATATTCTGAAGAAAAATCTGAAGAAAGCAGAGGCAAGCGGCTATTCCTTCCTGGTAGATCCGGAGAATGAATTCTTCCTCTTCCATATGGATGAAAACGGACTTCCAACCACCAACAGCCATGAAAAAGCAGGCTATCTGGATGTAGGTCCGATGGATTTCGGTGAGAATGCCAGACGAGAGATCGTTCTCTCCTTAGAGGAGATGGGATTTGAGGTGGAATCTTCCCACCATGAATCCGCTCCTGCTCAGCATGAGATTGATTTCAAAGAGGCAGACGCCCTCACAACTGCGGATGCGATTCAGACCTTCCGTTTTGCGGTTCGTTCCATTGCGAAACGTTTTGGCCTCTATGCTACTTTTATGCCAAAGCCGAAAACAAAAGAGCCTGGCTCCGGTATGCATCTGAATATCACAATGATGAAAGACGGCCACAATGTCTTTTATCATCACAGTGTGAAAGAGGTCAGCCAGGAAGCTTACTGGTTTATCGGAGGAATCCTCCGTCACGGAAAGGCACTTTCTGCTATTGCCAACCCGACTGTGAACTCCTACAAGCGTCTTCTGGCAGGCTTCCAGGCACCGGACAGACTGGTGTGGGCCTCTAAGGGTGAGAAGGCATTTGTCAAGCTGAAAACCTATCCGGATGATGCAAAAATAGAGCTTCGTTTCCCTGATGGATCTGCCAATCCGTATCTGGTCATTGCAGCATGTATTGCAGCCGGACTGGATGGAATTAAAAATCAGATCGATCCGGGTGAGGATGCTTCTTTCAATAAAGATCTCTTTAAGACAGGAGAACCTGTGGCAGACAATTTAAGAGAGGCTCTGCAGGAACTTAAGAAGGATGCAGTCCTGATCGATGCACTGGGAGAGGAATTCGTAGAAATCTTCTGTGAGATCAAGAACCGCGAGTGGAAAGAGTTCATGAGCAGTGTATCAAAGTGGGAAGTAGAGAGATATCTGATCAAAATCTGATTCATAATCTTATAGGAGGAGTGAATGAGCTATATTGTTATAGCGATGCCTCGACGCGAGGATGCGGTCCGACTAAAGCAGATTATAATCAGAAGCGGAATCTGGGACCAGATCATGACCTGCTCCGGCGGTAATGATGTGGTACAGGCCATCAAACAGAAGGAGGTTTCCCTGGTCATAACCACCAGGAGACTGAAGGATATGGGATATGAGGAATTGTCCTCTTACCTGCCCTTTGATCTGACCATGATCCTTCTGGTGAAGGATCCAGGTATGATCCCCTTTTCCAGCAATGTGATCCCTTTGGAGCTGCCGCTGAAGATGGAAAAACTGAACCTGACTCTGAGAAGGCATCTGCCTGATATCAGAACGGTCAGAAAGTCCAGAAAGCCAAAACGGTCTGCAGAGGAACAGAAGGTCATTGATGATGCAAAAGCATTGCTGATGGAGCAGAAGAATCTGTCTGAACCGGATGCATTTCGATACATCCAGAAAAACAGTATGGATACAGGTAAAAGTATGCTGGAAACAGCGCAGATGATCCTGCTGTTAGGAAAGCAGGAATAGAAAAGTCTGTCTGACATGCTGATTTTTCTGTGCATGTTATGCAAGGTGAAGAAACATAGCAGACCACCGCTTGAAAAAGCGGTGGTCTTTTTGTACAATAATAGAATAATCACAGGGAGGTTGGCTTTTTTATGGAGACCAGAGAAGCACTTGAGAGACACGGGGCGTTTGAGATCGATCCGGTACAGGTAGTAAAACAATATATTTACAAGCAGATGGAGATGCATCAGCTGAATGAAGGCGATCGTCTCCCTTCTGAGATTGCCTTGAGTAATCAGCTGGGTGTACCCAGAAATCTGGTAAGAGATGCTCTGCAGTCACTGAAGGGCATAGGCCTTCTGAACAGTGTCAGAGGCTCAGGCTACGTACTGACGCCGAACTTTGACTATAGCCTGGCAGAAGTGCTGCATGCCATGATGTCCGTATCCAATATCTCCAGAAAAGATATCAACGAGGTAAGACTTGCCCTGGAGCGCAAAGCAGTTGAACTGCTCATTAAGAATAACACTCAGGAGTCTGCATTCGCAGTGATGGAGCGTCAGATCCGTATTATGGAGCAGAACAGTGCATTGGGAAGTTCCGGCAAGGTGAATTCCAGGGCCTGTGTAGAGGCTGATAAAGAGTTTCACAGGATGTTATCCATCATCAGTGGCAATACCTTTATCAGAGCGTTTAATATCTCTCTGAACCAGTACTATGATGGTTATGTGGCACTTCAGTGGGAGCGCCTGTCCCTGGAAGATTCTCATCAGCTTGTGGAGATGCACAGAAATATCGTGAAATACCTGAAGAAACAAGATCAGGAAAAGTCCCTTGCCAGCGTTGAATTCCATTACAGATATGTAACGGGCCTGATGAAAAAAATCTATGAAACAGAGGCAGAAGAGATAAAGGAGATCGAGCATCAGATCATTGCTCTTCAGAAAAAAGGCTTCACTGTAAAGCGGATCCAGGATAAATTGAGAGAACTGGAAGAGTACGATTGATCAGAGAGATTTGATGAACCGGAAGAATACGATTGATCAGAAAGATTTGATTGATCAGATGAATTCGATTGTTCAAAAAATGATTAAATAGAAAAGATACAATTGAACAGAGAAAAAAATATATAGAAAAACCGCCATACATGAAGTATGGCGGTTTTTCTATATATTGGGGGGTAGTTGTTAACAAATAAATAAGATTTATTACCAATAAGGAAAAAGATCAGTGTGTCAGAAGAAAATGGCGTAATCTGCTATCGTCTTCATGATCTGCGCATTGAATATCCAGATCGTCTGCGTCAGAATCCAGAATTGCACTGATCGCAAGAAACTGGCTGAGCTTTGACTTCAGATTAAAACGATCTCCATATTTTGATGTAAGATAAATATTTCCCCTGCAGCTGTCTACCAGAGACAGAAACTGATCTACCTGGTCAAGGGTAACCATTCTTGTCATAATTGGACCTCTTTCATATAGAATAAAAAACAGAATAAAAATTTTGAAAAGCCCTCATGCCATCCTCAGTTGAATAACACGAGGACAATTCTCGATTGTTAGTATGCATCAAATTCGGTCATGAATCAAGCCCCAAAATAAAAACTGGCGAAATTACAAGATTTCGACGATACGGAAAAAAGCTTTTGGTTATTTTTTAGTGATTGGGCGTTTCTTTACTGGAAAACCACACAAATTGATTGAATTGAGTGAAAAAATCAAACAATTTAAAAGGAATTGATACAAAAATTGACAAATTAATCCAAATAATTGATTGGAAACTTAAGGTTTAGTAGAAAATTAATGCTTAAATAAAGTTGATTAATTCTGGTAAATGGGTAGGATAATCCTTGGAGAGTAGAATGACGTTGACCGAGTTGCAAAAAAGTAATGACCGAATATGAATGAAATTATAAATCTGCTAATTGTTCAATAATCTATAAAAAGGTAAAACAGTAATTAGTGCAGAACTTTGCAAAAATAAACAAGTGATTTATTTTTTGTGACGTTTGTAACGGTTCCGGGGGCTTTTCGAACAAATCTCCTGTAGATCCTGCTGAATTCATATGAAACAGCCATTTACTGCTGTCTTTACACCCTATATTACAGGAAAAACGAGGAAAAATTGGTAACGGTTTCACTGCTTTTACTGTGAAAAATGGATAATAAGACAGGAGATCTCTTGTGAATAATGACAAAATTAATTTTTGGATTAAAAAACAATTGCAATTAATTAAAAGATTAATTATTATAACAATGCTCACCGGCAGAACAACCGGTGCAGTAAGGAAAGGAAGATGCGGTTTAGTGGGAACCGAGTGAAAGGAAAAACTACTATATCATTATTTATCAGCGAAAGGGTGCAACATGACAACGAAGACAATTACTATTCAGAACACAGAGAAAAATACCAGACCTATTGCAATGCTTGTTCAGACAGCATGCAGATTCGACAGCCATATTGTGATCGAGAGCGGAAAAAGGGCGATTAATGCAAAAAGCCTTATGGGGATCATGGCACTCGGACTGCAGAACGGTGACACAGTCGTTGTAACAGCAACCGGTATGGACGAAGATGAGGCTTGCAATAGAGTGATTGAATATCTTTCAGCTTAATTGAATTCCATCAATAGATGGAACCTGGACTAAATATTGATAATGGGGGGGAATACCGGAGCATGGGGGCTCCGGTATTTTTCTTTCGATAGGGAAAATTAATATAATAATTTTATGGCTGACGGTTTGGGATAGGAAAGCTAGTTTGTTTAATAATTCACGTAATAGACGAAAAAGATTCTTGCATTTAGTACAATATGCACAAAAAGCACTAATTGCTTTGTTAAATATGGAGAATTGATTTTTAACTATAAAGTAGTAATTGATTAATTAACTGTTTTTCGTATATTATAATACATAAGTGTAGCGTGGATTAGTCGATTTGGATGGTAGATTGGAGGAAAAACATGGGAGGTCACGATGGATACGCAGAATTATCTGCAGGTCAGAACAAAGAGAATGATCAGATTGCGATCGTTAAGAATTATTTCTATTCTCTGTTAAAAGAAGACAAAATTAAGATTGGTGACCGTTTACCATCTGAAAAGGCACTCAGTGAGCAGCTGAATGTGACAAAGAGTGCTGTAAGAGATGCCTTACAGTCTTTAAAAGCTGTTGGCCTTCTTTCCAGTGTACGTGGATCCGGTTACAGGCTGACCCCTGATTTTGATTACAGTCTGGCTGATATCCTGCATGCTATGGTTGTTCATTCCAGTGCATCCAGAAGAGATATCCGTGAAGTCAGAGAAGCATTGGAGATTAAAGAACTGGATCTGATCATTGAAGCAGGACCATCAGAAGAATTTTTGAATGAACTCCAGGAACAGGTGGATCTGATGTTGTCTTATGTCCAGAAGAATATTGAAACAGAAGATCAGGCAGAGGAACTGGTGTTGACAGATATGAAGTTTCATCAGATGCTTGCGGAGGGCTCTAACAATCTTTTTATCAGAGCTTTTTATATTGCCTTGAATGAATATCATGGTGAGAATAAGAAAGCAGATCCGAAAGTGGTCAGACAGAGGGCTTCCGATGAATTGTTATATTGTCATGAGCGAATCCTGAAGGCTCTCAGAGAGAAGGATCTTCAGTCAGCTGTTTCAGCCATCAGAGATCACTATGCGATCGGTGATAAGATCACGCAGGCGAGATCGGGTGATCCGGTTCTTGAATCAGCGATTCTTGAATTGCAGAAAAAAGGCATTTCCAGAGATCAGATCATGGAAAAACTGCTTGAATTACAATAAAAAAGGAAAAGAGAAAGAAAAACAGAAGCGGGCACTGTCTGGTATAGACAGTGTCCGTTTTCTGTTTACTGTTTTGAAGACCTTCTTGATTTGTAATGTTGCAAATAGAACGAGTGTTCGGTATAATGCATAAAAGAGAGTAGTTACAGAACAGACAGTTAGGATGGATAAACAGATGAGAATCATACATTGTGCGGATCTGCACCTGGATGCAAGGATGACAGCCAATCTGCCTCCGGAAAAGGGCAGGGAGAGAAGGAAAGAGCTGTATGATACATTCTTTCGGATGGTTCAGTTTGCAGACCGGAATTGTGTAGAGGCGATCATGATCGCCGGAGATCTTTTTGATAAAAATCATATAGCGGCAGCATCGGAAGAGAAGATTATTTCCGTGATCCGGGAGTATTCCGCAATTCAGTTTTTTTATCTGAGGGGAAATCATGATGCGGATCTTTTGTTTCGAAAAGCAGATGCAGAGATCGGAAATCTGCATTGCTTTTCTTCTGATGGCTGGAACAGTTTCAGCCTTGGTCAGGGGAAAATCTGTGTTACGGGTGTAGAGCTTACGGATACTAATAATCGGCGTGTGTTTGAAGAACTGGAGACGGACACAGATGTTTACAATATTGTTGTGCTGCATGGACAGACAGAAGATACTTTGGCAGCAAGAAAAAGCGAGGTTCGGAAAAAGGAAGCAGTGATTCCTTTGAGGTCTCTTCAGAACAAGGGGATCGATTATCTGGCGTTGGGTCACATCCATAAAAAACAGACAGGACGTCTGGACGGACGGGGGATCTGGTGTTATCCCGGCTGTCTGGAAGGAAGAGGCTTTGATGAATGCGGGCTGCACGGATGTATCCTGCTTGATATTGATCCGGACACACATCAGACGGAACTGACCTTTGTGCCGCTGGCTAAAAGAAATCTGTATGAGCTTCCGGTTGAGATTGCCTCCTGCAGCAACAGCTATGAGATACTGGCGGCTGTCAGGGCGGCACTGGATCAGAACGCGTACAGTGAAAAAGATCTGGTGAAGGTGATCCTCAGGGGCGAAGTGGATGCTGCTTGTGAGATCGCAGAGGATTTTCTGACAAAACAGCTGGAAGAATTGTTTTACTATGTGGGTTTTGAGAACCGTACCAGGGTGAAGGTTGATTACAGAGATTATGCAACAGATCCTTCTTTAAAAGGGGAATTTGTCCGCTCTGTATGGAAAGACGAGCTTCTCTCCGAGGAAGAAAAAACGCAGGTCATCCAGCTTGGAATACGAATGCTGATGGGAGTGGATGGATTTGAAGATTAAAAAGATTCATATTGAACAGTTTGGAAGCCTCTCCAATCTGAATATGGTGTTCCATGCCGGCTGTAACAGGATCTGCCAGGAGAACGGATGGGGAAAAACCACGCTGGCTGTTTTTATCAGGGCTATGTTTTATGGCTTTCCCGCAAAGGGAGAGGGCGCAAAAGACCGGATCCGTTACAGACCCTGGGGGAATGGCATCTATGGCGGCAGTCTGACCTTCCAGGTGGAGGGTCATTGTTATACCGTTTACAGAGTGTTTGGGAAATCAAAAAGCGGGAGCGATGATGAATTCCATCTGATCGATGAAGAAACCCGAATGGAATCCTCCAGATGGAGCTCGGATCTGGGATCAGAGCTCTTTGCCATCAATGAGGAATCCTATACCAACAGTGCCTGGATTCGCCAGGATGGCTGCATAGTGACAAGTGATATGACCTCCAGGCTGGGAGATAACTCTGCTTTTCTGGAGGATATAAGACAGTTTGATCAGGTATCCTCCCGGCTTGAGAAGCATCTGACCCGTCTGTCACCGGAAAGAAAAACCGGTCTGATCTATAAGAAGCGGTTGGAGAAGCAGGAACTGTCCACAGAACTTCTCAGAATTCCTGCCACAGAGAAAAGGATGCAGGATGTGAAGAAGAAGATTGCTGCGAAGGAGGAGGAACTTCGGATTCTTGAAGAAGATCGGAGCAGTCTGCAGAAGACGCAAAAGGAATATTGCGACTGGCAGGATTTTTTCAGTATGAGAGAGCTGCACGATACCCTTCAGAGAGAATATCTGATGAGAGACGAGATCTGGGAAAACTATCAGAAAAAATATCCTGACGGAATACCGGAGGAGACAAAGACAGAGGATTGGATGCTGGAAAAAGCTCCTCCTGCTAAGCATGCAGGCGGAATCTTCCTCTTGAGTATTGTCTTCCTGCTGGCAGCTCTGATCCAGGGTAATACCAGAAACGGTGCAGGGAGCATCTTCTGGTTTGCAGCAGGGATTCTGGCTGTGATCGCGGTTGGCACGCTTCTTTGGGAGAGAGGGAACCGGGATCAGAAAAGAAACGGAGAAAAAACAGCCGGGGATAATCTGGGGCTCCTGCTTGTAAAACAAAGAGAAGTGGCGGCTGCAGAGAATGCATGGAAGGAATTGCAAAAAGCAGATCAGGAGCTGCGCCGATTTTATGAGAATAATCCGGAGTATGAAGAGATGTCAGAGGGAGAGATCCCTTCTCATCTTGCCCAGATCCGGTCTGTTGGGCAGCTGAATGAAAGACTGAACAATCTGAATACAGAAGTGAGTCAGACAAAAGAAAGGCTTCAGGATCTCAGGCAGGAGTTGACCGGCCTCTTTGAAGAGCGAAGCCGTCTGTCTCAAAAAGAGGATGATTTAGAAGAGGTGACAGCAGAGTTGGAAAAAATGGAAAAAGAGTACCGGATCACGGCATTTACGGCAAAGCATCTTGCCGAGGCCAAGGAGAATTTTTCTGCCAGATTTCTGGATTCTATCCAGTCTGCTTTTCTCAGCTATTACCGGCTGATTGATCCGGACCAGAAGGAGATGCTATATATAGATGCTGCATACAGGATCTGTACAATGGGAGGCGGGCTTCCGAGAACTGAGGAGGTATTGAGTGACGGTTACAGGAATCTGGCTGCCTTCTGTCTGCGACTGGCCTTGCTGGATGCCATGTATGAAAAAGAGGCTCCCTGCATCATTCTGGACGATCCTTTCGTTCATCTGGATCAGAAAAAATACGAGAGAGCCATGTCCTTTCTTCAGGAGCTTTCCGGCAAGTATCAGATTTTATATTTTTCCGGAAGAGAATAGGGAAAGTTTTTATGTTGCGGTTGTGAAAACAGTATATTTTAGATATAATTATCTGTAATAACAATTGCAATTAAAATTTGCTGGAGGTATGTGAGATGAAAAATATTTTAAAAGCAGTTGCAGCACTTTTAGCAGGAGCAGCAGCAGTTGCATCGATCTGTGTAGTTGTTCTGAAAAAAGTGAAAAAAAGCGGTAAATCCTGCTGCAAAAAAGAAGCAGAGGAAGAGACTGCAGAGGAAGAAATCGAGGAAGCAGCAGAGGAAGAGCCAGAGACAGAGGTGGATGACTTCTTCTCAAAAGATGAAGATGAAGAGCTGGCTGAGGCAGTTGCTGAATTAGCAAAAGAGGCTGAGGAGACTGAAGCTGTGGAAGAGCCTGCTGAGAAGACTGTTGCAGAGGCTGTAGAAGAAGCAGTTGGTGCAGTTGCAGAGGCAATTGAAGAGGCTGCAAAGGCTGAAGCTGAAGAGGCAGCAGAAGCAGTTGCTGAGGCAGCAGA
>JAKSRN010000350.1 GCA_024403585.1 Lachnospiraceae bacterium
CATCCACAAAGAACACCGGATTGGTAAAATGCTGTTCCCTTGCATACTGCAGAAGAATGGACTTCTGATTTTCAATGGACAAGGACTCGCCGGAACGCTCGTCTTCCTGCGAAAGTCTGCAATATAATGCCGTGATCTGTTTTGTTGCTCCTGTCATATCTGTAACCTCCTTGATTGGAGCAACTGTCGGTACAGGATTGGCTGGCATCATTGTATCAAAATTATTCGTCTGTGTCATTGGCATCCTCCTCTGTATTTGTAAACTTTTTTGCTGAGATGCGTTCCAGCTTGCGGAGCATACATTCTTCACCGTCAAAACTTCCGGTCACGGTATAAACTGTGCCTCCGATTTCCCTCTCAATAGCTAAATCCGGGATCCACCATGCAGATGGGTTCTTAACATGAATATGACCATCCTCGTCAAAACGGATGTTATGACGGGGACGGTCGTCAGAAAGCGGTTCAATCTTAAAATAGGGATCCGGATTGCTGTAGCAGAACGAACCGGCAAAAGTATCATCGATATCATCATCAACATCGAAGAACTTTGCCAAAGCTTCTTCAATCGGATACTTATCCATCATTTCGGCAAGTGTTGCCTGCGCAGGAGCCGGAAGGCTTTTGATCGTTTCCAGTAATTCCGGAAAGAGTTCATCGAGATTCATTTCTTCAAGAACCTCATCAGTCAGTTCATAATTTTCTAAAAAATCCATAGTATTGTTCCTCCATAAAAATCATGTTTACAGTTCCATATCGCTGCGTTTGCGCGATTTGTTTTTCTTTTGTGCCTGCTCCTGGTTGATGCGCTCGCGATTCTCATGCAGACGCTGAGTAATGGAGCGTTTTTCTTCTTTGACAGGTGCAGGTGTTTCTTCCGGCAATGCCTTGCTGACGTAGAAGCGGACATCCTTCAACTGCTTAAGTTCTGACTGAACAGCAGTAAGCTGCGTCTGCATGGAAGCACATTCCTGTTCCAGTGTCTTGTACTCAGCACGGAGAGCTTTCTTGTTATACTTGCCATCTGTGCAGCGTGGCTTGATATAACGGAGCGCAGCATTATATTTTTCCAATTCTGCACTGTGTGCTTCGGCGAATTTTTCCTTTTTGCGCTTCCAGCCGATCTTCATATATTCATCATGCAATGGCTTCAATGCTTCGAAGGTTTCAAGAGAACTGAGCAGATTGCCGATTTCTTTCATCCGGCGTTCTTTTGTCTTCATGCTGCTGCGGATATCTGTCGATTTTCCCTTTACTTCCGAAAGATGACTGTCTAAATCAGCAAGCGTCTCAAGACCTTTATTTTTCAAAAATACGATTGCTTCCGATACGGTTTTTAGATCAGAGAGAGTGCCCTGTTGCTGCCCATAAGGAGACCAATCGCTGCGTTCTTCCTCGCGGAGTTTCATATAATCCATTAAGAGCTGAGGCAGGGTAAGTGGTTTCGGTTCCTTCTTTGCTTCAAGAAGCTCTGCACGTTTTTCCATTAACTCCGCAATCCAGTTCTGCAGACCGCGGATGATCTGACGGATGGACTGCATAATGCTGTTGGCAGCCTTAATGTCCCTGTTAAGATCGCCGATCATCGTTGCTTCGCCTCGGCGTTCCATCTGAGTGACTGCAGGTCCCATATGGACGGTAGGTACTATATCCAGTCCCTGACGTTCATAGGAACGAAGATCTACGCGCTCCGGCCTATTATTCTGTTCCAGAAAATCATTTGTGATGACTTCCCACCCATGCCTCCAGACTTCGGCATATTTCTGTTCATTCCAATCGACCGTGTTTTCCTTATGAGATTTCCAGTTGCCGGACGGTAGCCTGATTCGTTCACCATTTTCATCAAGGTCATAAACCTTGCGGGATTTTGGAAGCCACTTTCCATTTTCATCCATAGCCCGCATGGTCAGCATGATATGTGCGTGAGGATTGCCATCACCTTTATCGTGAATGGCAAAGTCTACACACATACCCTTAGAAACAAAATGCTCCCGACAAAAGCTTTCCAGCATGGCAGGATACTGCTCACTGGGGACTTCTATCGGGAGCGCAAGAACAATGCGGCGGGCAAGCTGCGAGTTCCACTGTTTTTCAATTTTCTCAGCTGCATTCCATAGCGTATTTCTGTCTGTATATTCCGGCGGGGCATTAGCAGGAAGCATGATCTCCGTATAAACAATGCCTCGTTTCTCGGAATAAGATTTCCGTTTCTGATCATACTCAGAAAATAATGTTTCGCCGCTCTGATACGCGGCACCAGCAACAGCAGATTGATTCTTGCTGCGTTGGGTGATCGTAATATTAAAATGTGGACATGGCATTTCGTAATTCCTCCATAAAATAAAAATGACCGCTTACTTTTTCAGTAAACGGTTCGTCATCGTCATATTAAGACTTGTCATCGGGGAGTGGCTTGCTTACAAGACAATCTCTGAGGGCAAGTTTGCAAAGGGGTAGCCGGTTTATCCGGCGCAGGGGAAGCGCAGCGTCCACTGGATGATTTGGAGCAGAGCATAAGTCAGCGGAAAATCATCAGCTCCACGCAGTGGGCTTCCGGCAGGACGCAATTCACCGGCTCGACCGGTGTATAATTGCGCCCTT
>JAKSRN010000351.1 GCA_024403585.1 Lachnospiraceae bacterium
AAAGATTATATAGAATCAATACAAAGTGGAGGGAAAAAAGATGAGAAGAACAACAAGCGAGATGAAAAGAAGTGCTAAAGAGAATTTAAAAGGAAACCTTGGAACCTGTTTTCTGGTGGAGGTTGCAGGAGCTGCACTTACTGCAGTAGCCAGCTGGATCCCATTCGCCGGACTGATCGTCAGAGGACCTCTTAGTGTAGGTACCCAGGAAGCTTACTGCAAATGCACAGATCAGGAGAAAGCATCATTCAAACATCTTTTTGCTGGTTTTAAAGATAACCTGGGAGAGAATTTTCTGCTGGGCCTGGTAAAAGGAATCTTCATCTTTATGTGGACACTGCTCTTCCTTATTCCGGGAATCGTAAAAACCTACTCTTATGCAATGGCAGAGTATCTCATGACAAGGGAAAAAGATCTGACAGCTATGGAGGCAATTAGTGAGAGCCGCCGACTGATGAAAGGAAATAAGATGCGTCTCTTCATCCTGAAGCTTTCCTTCATCGGATGGATTTTATTAACAATCGTAACACTGGGTATGGCTGCATTCTACGTAGTACCATACATGAACATGGCAGTAACAGAGTTTTTCAATGATATTTACTATGCAGAGTAATGAAAGGAGGAGCTGACCAGAAGGGCATAATAAAAAATCATAGGATCAAACAGAATAGATAAAAAACAGATAAACAGAAAAAACAGAGAGCCTTTGGAAATGATGATTTCCGGAGGCTTTTTGTTTTGAACTTTCAGGGAGATTTTGTACTGGGCTTAATGTCCATAGATGAAAATGTATACAGAGCCGAGCATTCGAAGTAGCTATGCCTGCATTATGCTCAATGGTCAATGAAGAGATAGTTGAACCTCCACTCACATATGGTAAAATTATTAAAACAGACAGAAACCCCGGTCCTGAGAGCAGGAAGTGAATCTGGAAAAACGAGGTGAATTTATGGCAAGAAATATGATAAAAAAACGGTGGGAGCTGCAGAAGCTTTTTATCTTTCTGCAATTGCTCATCACTCCCTTCCTGGGAATGTGGCTGATCTCCCTTAGAGACTGGAACACGCTGGTTTCCAGCAGTGTCGGCAATTGTACAGCTGATGTAGTAGGAATGCTGGTATTACTGATGCTTTTCTTCAGCTGCGTAAAAGACAGGAATGATCTGTCTTACAGAACCGGCTACTTCACCTATCTGGTGTCCATTAACGGATGGGCGCTCTTTCTGGATCTGATCTCCTGGCTGGTGGACGGAATCCCTTCCCTCCGCCTGGTCAATCTGATCGGCAATGAGATTTACTATATTTTAGGTCTCATGGTCATCATGATCTTCTGGCATTATCTGGTGGAAGTATCCGAACTGGAGGATCCGAGACTGACTCATCTGACAAAGGTATTGAATATTGGTGCATTCATTACCCTGCTTGCCATTGTTGGCAATCTGGCCGGTCGCTACTATTTTGATGTAAATGCAGAGGGCGTCTACAGCAGACAGCGTTTTTATCCCAGCAGTCAGCTGTACAGTCTTCTGATGCTGATCTGTGTGCTTTTCCTGATCCTGAAGATGGATCTTTCCAAAAAGAAAAGAAGAGCCCTGCTGACATTTATCGTTGCACCTTTTGCTACTATTGTGATCCAGATGCTTTTCTACGGAATATCCGTCACTTACATTGGACTTCTGATCTCGCTGATCGCTATTTATGGAAATGTGTTTACCGAGCAGAACCGGGAGCTGATTGAGAAAAGAGTGGAGAACCTGCAGAAGGAAAGAGTGATCATGCTGGCAAGGGAAGAACAGCAAAGGATGGAAACAGAACTGTCTCTTGCAGCACAGATCCAGACGCACATGATTCCAACCATCTTTCCACCGTTTCCGGATCGGAAGGAATTCTCTCTTTATGCTTCCATGACACCGGCCAGAGAAGTGGGTGGAGATTTCTTTGATTTCTTCTTTGTGGATAAAGATCATCTGGCACTTGTGATCGCAGATGTATCCGGCAAAGGAATTCCGGCGGCTCTTTATATGATGGTTTCCAAAACTATGCTGAAGAATGCGGCCATGCAGGGAATGTCACCAAAACAGATCCTTGAGACAGTCAACCAGCAGCTGTGCGAAGGCGTAGAAGAGGTGCAGATGTTTGTCACTGTCTGGATCGGAATCATTGATCTGTCCACCGGTAAGATGACCGCTGCCAATGCAGGCCATGAATATCCGGCCATCTGCAGAAAGAACGGAAGCTTTGAACTGTTCAAAGATAAACATGGTCTTGTACTGGGCGCTATGGAAGGCATGCGGTACCGGGAATATGAGATGGTATTCCAGGAGGGAGATACCCTGTTTGTCTATACAGATGGTGTAGCAGAGGCCAACGATCCGGATAATCATCTGTTTGGTGTGGACAACATGCTGAAAGCACTGAATAAAGAAGCGGGGGCAGAAGTAGAAGGACTGCTGAAAAATGTCAGGGATGATATCGAGGATTTTGCTTTTGGAGCAGAGCAGTTTGATGACATTACCATGCTGGCATTCCGACTGGAGAAACTGGAGGGGGAGAAATGATCGAGAGAAAGATGGTAGCAGCACC
>JAKSRN010000352.1 GCA_024403585.1 Lachnospiraceae bacterium
CCGGATCCTTCTCTGGGTCTTTGCTCACTGCTTTCAGTGAAGCAGACTCGATGGTAATGGTTCTGTTAATCCATGCATCCACACCTTTTCCATCACTTGCATATCTTGCAGATCTGGATGCTACTGCAAGCGGTGTATCCAGGGCTGCTACAGGAATCTTATAAGTGTACTGCCCGTCTGAATTAACAACTGCAGGAATCCAATCACTCTTCTGTGCAGCATAGGCTTCCTCTTTGGTTCCCATGTACAAATAGTCATAACCGGTTCCGCTAAGGGTAACTACGGCTTCCATCTTTCCGTTCTTTACAGTCAGGACTGAGTCAACTACTTTAAACATGGCTACGCCAGTGGTTGCGGTAGCAGTGTAAGTTCCATCTGCAGGAACGTTTTTCTCCGGCTCTTTTTCCGGATCATCCTTTGGATCTTCTTCAGGGTCCTTCTCCGGATCTTCCTTCGGATCTTCTTCAGGATCTTTTTCAGGATCTTCTGGGTCAGCTGGTTTTGCAGGATCAATATTCATCTCTTCTGCCATTACATCTGCAGCCTCTGTAGCTGTGCAGGATTCAGCATCCAGCACCACTGTCATGATATTACTCCAGTCTTTTCCTGCTTCTACATTAGCGGTATTGCTGAAGCTTACATATACCGGGGTATCAAGTGATGCTACTGGAATTACATACCAGTATCCATCATCTCCCCCTCCGATGTACCAGTCTACTTCATGGTTGGTTGCTGCATTCTTCGACTCATCTGTCTGATCCGCTACGATTGCCATATAGTTGCGGTTCATTCTGGACTGGTGCATTTTCAGAAGATAACTTCCATCTTCCTGTTTGGTGATGATCGCATTCTCCATGCTGTACATTCCGGATGGTGCACCTTCTGAATTCAGCACAGAAACGGTGATTGCCTGAGTCCTGGTCTCTTTCTCTGGCTCAACAGCTGGCCGGATGTTCATCTCAGCGGCTGTTACGTCTGCTGCGTCTGTAGCTGTGCAGGATTCAGCATCCAGCACCACTGTCATGATATTACTCCAGTCTTTTCCTGCTTCTACATTAGCGGTATTACTGAAGCTTGCATATACCGGGGTATCAAGTGATGCCACTGGAATTACATACCAGTATCCGTCGTCTCCCCCTCCGATGTACCAGTCTACTTCATGGTTGGTTGCTGCATTCTTTGACTCATCTGTCTGGTCTGCTACAATCGCCATATAGTTACGGTTCATTCTGGACTGATGCATTCTCAGAAGATAGCTTCCGTCCTCCTGCTTGGTAATAATCGCATTTTCCATGCTATACATTCCAGACGCAACACCTTCTGAATTCAACACGGAAACAGAAATAGCCTGAGTTTTTGCTTCTTCAGTTTCAGAAGTCAATGCCGGTTTGCTTTTCTGTTCCTCAAGAACGGTCACTATTTTTTCAATTGTTTTTTCAACTGCTGTGGCAGACTCTTTTTTCTCCTCTTTGGTCTCTTCCGCAGTATCCTCCACAACCTCTTCTTCACCAGAAACAGTCTCATTAATCTCATCTTCTGCTTCTGTTCCTGCATTCTCAGCAATAGCATCCTCTGCAGTTACTGTCTCATCGGAAGTATCTTCACCTGCAACAGACTCTTCCTGCATTGCAGCCAGTTCAACTTCCTGTTCAACAGGCTCTGCGGATACAGGGGTGATCATACCTACTGTCATACTACAAGAGAGGAATAAGGCCAGCAGTTTCATTCTTCTTTTCTTCACCTGTTACTACCTCCATAGTTCTTGCATGTCCCTTCCGGAATGAAAAAGCCTTTAAAAGCTTTCAAATATGGGACTTTTTACTTTGTTCTTATTACGACAGCAAGGCAGGGATAAAACCTGCCTTGTACTTGTCGTTATTCTTTTATTCTGCAGGTACCGGATTCTCTACACTAACCTTGTGATCATACCAGACACCTTTTTTACCGATCAGGGCAACATCAAATTCCTCGCCAATGACCGGAACCGGAATATCAAATCCATACACCGTCTCAGTCATTCCGTCACTGTATGTAACCTCATCTTCGGTCGGCTGAATCAGAGCATCATCCTCAGCCTCTTCTGCATCTTCTGCAAGACCAGAATACAAATTAATAATGTTTTTGGAAACCAGAGATACATGGATAGTCATCTTTCCATTCTCTACCGTCAGAGTTCCTGTGCCTTCATAGGCTTCATTCACATGAAACATAGAACTGTCCGTATTGAATTCAGCTGTATAGACTCCATCCTCTAAAACAGAAGAACTTTCTGCAGATGCTTCCTCCTGCGCGGCTTCCTTTTCTTCTGTTTCCTTCTCTTCTGTCTGCTCCGGTTCTTCAGATACCTGCTCAGAAGTATCTTCCACCTGCGACACGGCACTCTCAGTAGTCTCCTGTTTGGATTCCGCTTTACCGCCACAGCCAGCTGCTGCTATGCAGAAAACAGCTGCTGTTATAAGCAAAACTAATCTTTTTTTCATACCGGTATCTCCCGATTCAATTATTCACAATAAATTATTTAGCGGACTCGATTGCAGCTGCTGTATGAGCAACATACAGATCCT
>JAKSRN010000353.1 GCA_024403585.1 Lachnospiraceae bacterium
CCTACAAACAGGGCGTACATCAGGCTGTGATCAGCTATCTGACTGCACGTACAGGCTATTTTTATAAGATGGAAAATACGGTGGATGGCCGTTTCTTTGCTACACCGCGAGGCTGGTGTGATCTTTCTGAACTGCTTACAGTATATGAGAAGCTGGGCAAAAAGATGGATCGCGAGGTTATTGCCTCCTATATTCAGCATCCGGAGGTTGCAAGAGACTTTGCAGCTTATCTGGCCCTGTATGAGAAATATGAGAGGGTTTATTCTGCAGATGAGATTCTGGCAGGCCGCATTCCGGAGGGACTGCTGGTGCGTCTGTCCCATGCAGCATTTGATGAGACGGTCAGTGTTGTCAGCTTCCTGCTTTCCAATCTGGGACAGCAGTGGAAGTGGATCGCAGGTACAGAGAAGAAGCTCCTGCCTGTATTTAAGGAACTGAAGAGTCTGAAGGGAGCAGGTCTGGATACTACACAGCAGTATGCGGAGAAGAAGGAAGCATTTCTTCAGCAGAAAGCCGTGCTTGATGAGAGACAGAAGAAGGCAGCAGAGATGCTGGAGCATGCATTCGATTTCATGGAGGCAGCTTTCCATGGACGACAGGAGATGGTCATCTTCCTGACAGAGCTGAATCTGAACAGCAACTGTGTGGCTTTCCTGCAGAAATATGACTGTGCGAGATATCACAGATATAACAAAGAGCTGTTGCTGGATGGCGAGGAGAGAGAGATCCAGAAAGAGATTATGGAGTTGATGTAGTAAAGCGGATATTCGCATTCCGTTCTGCTTCATGCTTATGCGGGATCAATTACGGGTAAATTACAGAGTAGAAGAAAGGGCAGTGGAAGTTCCACTGCCTTTTTGTAAGGAGACTTCCTGACATAAGCATCCCCCTGACCCCTTCCTATGTCTTTATGACCTTGAGGAAGAGGAATGCTTGCCGTGTTCACCTTAGCTCTCTGCAAGGGGAATGCTTGCCGTGTTCGCCTCAGCTCTCTGAAATCTCCTTCCACGCCATCTGCAAAGAATCAATGATCTGCAGATGCTGCGGACAAGCCTTCATACACTCCCCACACTGTAGACATCTCTCCGGTGTCTGGTCCAGACGGATGAGCTCATTGTAGTTCCAGTTTTCTTCTTTTTTCAGCTGATAGAGAGATCCTTCATTCCATGCTGTGAAAACGCGCGGGATATCAATTCCGCCAGGACATGGCATACAGTAGCGGCAGCCTGTACAGCCGATCTTGGTGCGGGAATTGTAAGCATCGCGTACTTTTGCGATCAGTGCATGCTCTTCCTCAGTCATGATATGGGCATCTACGGTATCAAAGATACGAAGATTGTCTTCAATCTGCTCAGCTTCATTGCAGCCGGACAGGATCGTCATGATCTCCGGATTATCTGCCAGGAAGCGGAATGCCCATTCTACAGGAGAACGTTTTACAGGAAATGCATCGTACAGTTCCTGTACCATATCAGGTGCCTTTGCCAGTTTTCCACCTAAGAGTCCTTCCATGATCACAACTGGGATTCCCTTCTCGCCTGCCAGTTTCAGTCCCTTTGTTCCTGCCTGGTGCTCGATATCCATGAAGTTGTACTGGATCTGAACCATATCCCAGTCATAATCATTGAGGATATATTCAAAATCTTCATAAGAGCCGTGGAAAGAGAAGCATTTGTTGCGGATCTTGCCAGCTTTTTTCATATCTGTGAAGAACTGATCAGCTCCCATTGCCTTAAACTGTAGCCATTTCTCCTTATCAATTCCATGCATCAGATAAAAGTCCACATAGTCAGTCTGGAGTTTCTTCAGCTCAGTCTCCAGCAGATTTTCCATCTCTTCGCGATTGTGAACCCACTCGATCGGCATCTTAGTGGCGATCATTACCTTCTCACGGTAGCCATCCAGCAGAGCTTTTCCGAGAACAACCTCAGAAGTCTGATCCAGGTAAACAAAAGCTGTGTCAAGATAAGTAACACCACCATCGATTGCCTGACGGATCAGGCGGATCGCTTTTTCTTCATCAATGCAGCTGTCTCCGGAAGCAGCACCGTTAAAACGCATGCATCCAAGTCCGAAGAGGGAAGCGGCTTTTTCAATATGATCAAATTTTCTGTATTTCATCTGCATTCCTCCAATGTGTTTCGTTACATATATATACTTATATTAGTATCATAGTACGGAAAAACCAACCTCTCAATAATACGATAACGTCACAAGATAGAAAAAAATGGATTTCCTTGAGAAAGTGACGGAAAGATGGTATTCTTATACAGAACATTCGTTCTTGCAATGCTGCTGTTCACAACATGAAGTGACTCAGTGAAGTGACTCAGTGCACTTAAAGACGTACTTAAAGAAATTTAAAGAAACGTATATTAACCTATAATTTTTCTATATTTCTATATGCGGAAGTAACTTCCGTATTCAGGCAACAGGAGTAAACTATGAATACACTATTTCTATTAGGAACAGATACTCTTCCCTTTTTCAAATGGTGGCTGGCTTCCATTCTTTTTGGAATCGGCTTTTATCCCCTTGGAGCGG
>JAKSRN010000354.1 GCA_024403585.1 Lachnospiraceae bacterium
GTAAAGACATAGGAAGGGGTCAGGGGGATGCTTGTCTCAGATAGGGTCAAAGCCCCAACCGAGAAAGTAACATAATTTAAATTCAGGGTAATAATAATGATTGAATTAAAAAATCTTACAAAGCGTTTTGACGATTTCACAGCAGTGGATCATCTGAACCTTACAATTAATACAGGTGAATTTTTGGGACTTTTAGGCCCTAACGGAGCCGGAAAGACCACCACTATCAGTATGCTCTCAACAGTTCTCCTCCCCACTGAGGGAGAAATTTGTATTGATGGTATTCCTCTGACCAGAAAAGCATCTACACAGAAGAGAAAGCTCAGTGTGGTGACGCAGGAATATTCCATGAGACAGGATATGACGGTGGAAGAGGTTATGGAATACCAGGGACGCCTCTACTATCTGCCGAAAAAAGAGATCAGACAGAAGACGGAGGAACTGTTGGAATTTGCTGGTCTTCTTCAGTTCAGAAAGAGAACTGTTCGATATCTGTCCGGCGGTATGAAACGTAAACTCATGATCTGCCGTTCACTTATGATCGAGCCGGAAATCCTGCTTCTGGATGAACCTACTGCAGGTATGGATGCACTGGCAAGACGTCAGATGTGGAACCTGCTTCGTAAGCTGAACAATGAGAATCTTACGATCATTCTGACAACTCATTTTATTGATGAAGCTCAGGCTCTTTGCGACAGGGTTGCGCTGGTAAATGAAGGCAAGCTGGATGTGATCGATACACCGGGAAATCTGATTCGTCAGCTGGGAGCATTTGCGGTGGATCAGACATCGGAGGAGACACTGGTGTCAAAATATTTCCAGACGAAGGAAGAGGCAATTCTCTACCTGTCAGAGGCGGAAGGAGAGGTTTCAATGAGGAATACCACACTGGAAGATGTCTTTATTGACAGAGTAGGAAGAGGTCTGGATGCGCCTAAATCAAGAAAGAAAAAGACAGAGAAGAAGAAAAAGTTCAGTCTCTTTCAGATGAGGGGGAGATAGATGGGAATTATAACCGTTTTATGGGAAAAATGGACGGAATTTAAGAGAGATTTTTATAAGATCACATTGGCGGCGATGATCTCTCCGGTTATGTATCTGATCATATTCGGAATGGGAATCAAGGTTACCTCCAACGGGCAGCCTTACCTGAATTTCCTGATTCCGGGAATTGTTGCCATGTCCACCATGTCCGGAAGCTTTGGCGCTGTGGCTCAGAATATGTCAGTCCAGCGACTCTATGAGAAAGCGCTGGATCAGGTGATGATCTCTCCGACACCTTTGTGGCAGTTTATTTTAGGCCAGGTCATTGGTGGAAGCCTGAGAGGCATGTATGCAGGAGGGATCATTATGATTCTGACAGCACCTATTCGAACAGGGCTGATCTGGAATGGATGGACATTTCTGATCATGTTTATGAATGGGGTGGCATTTTCCACTATTGCGCTGACATTGTCTTTCCTGGCAAAAAGCTACAATGATGCACCGAAATTCAATGCCTATATCATTGTACCCATGTCTTTTCTCTGTAATACCTTTTTCTCAACAGAGAGTATGCCAAAGGGTTTTCGGCAGATCGTTTCTTTCCTGCCTTTATCCCAGGCAAGTGATATGATCCGTTCTGTTTCAGCAGGAGGAGGACCAACTGTCTTTGGAATGGGAGTGTTGTTGGCGTATATGGTGATTTTCGGAGCTATATCTTTTATCTTTATTTACAACAAGAAGAATCTGTGATGAGGAGAGGCGGCATGTTTATGAATAGAAAAATATATGACAAGAGCCTTTTTTCCTTCAGGCGTAGATCGGCAATTTTTTTTGAAAGGACGTTCCTGTCGGGTCTGCTTCTTACCGGGTTGCTTCTGGTTGGTGGATGTATAACAAGTCCTCTTACCGTTTATGCAGATGCAGAGCATTCCGCTTATGCAAGATCGGGTGAGACCAGTACTTCAAAAGAGGTCATGAAGTACGGAATGACACCAATCTCCGGAGAGTATGTGAAGGATGGAAGCTGGGAAATCCAGGTGGTATCCAGCTCAAAATTCTTTCGCATCCATTCCTGTGAGCTGTTGGTGAAGGATCATAAGATGACGGCAAAGCTGACTATGGAAACTTACAGCTATCCTTTGCTCTGTATGGCTACGGCTGAGGATGCAGCGGCAGCACCGGCAGAGGACTATATCGCCTATGAGGATATCGATGACTGGGCAGTATTTACGGTTCCGGTGAAGGGTTTGAATATGCCGATTGATTGTGCGGCATTCAGTAAGAAGAAGAGTAAATGGTACAACCGACAGATCCTTTTTGATGCATCAACGCTGAATCCGGAGGCGCTGGATGGAATTCAGCTGCCGGATTATGATCTGATCGAAGGTGCGCTGGAGAAGGCAGGAATTGATCCGGAGAATCCAGACGGTCAGGACGGTAATCAGGAAGGGATGTCAGATTCTGCAGGAAAGTCTTCTGCGGGTACGCAAGGAGATATGGCAGGATCATCTTCTACAGATGCAGAAGGAAATACAGTAGCTTCACAAGG
>JAKSRN010000355.1 GCA_024403585.1 Lachnospiraceae bacterium
AAAAGATATCTAAGTTAATAGACATCTTTTTCACAACATCAAATTCTAATTTGTCTATATCTTAACTCATTGTGCTGTTCTTACTCAAGCATTCCGAAGTGTCTGAAAGCATCCATAATGGCTTCCTCTTTTTCGGGTGGGCAAATAAGCTCTTTGCTCTTGCCTTCGCCTTTGTTGTAATTCTCTCGCTTCTCCAAACCGCACTTGGTCTTGATTTGACCAATATACAGAGAAGAGACCTTGAAGCCGTACTTGTCCAGCACATAAGCCTTTATCTCTGGATAGGTGGCGGTGGTTCTCGGTGTTTTGCTTAATTCCTCAATATCCAAAGTGAAGTCGATATGTGGTTGACCTTTTACCGACGTTAAGAGACATACCGTCTCGATCGTTGTATCGCTTTCCAAGGACAACTCCTTCACAAATCCACCTTCTACAGGGATGGGGAAGTTGAACACAATCTTTTTGATCCAGTTGCCGTCCTTTCGCCGCTCCGGGAACAACTCGATTCGCTCAACGAATGCTCGCATGAGCTGCTTTTGCTCCACTTCCGATGCACAGCCGTACAACTCATCGAACAGGAGCAGCAGCTTGTAGATATTGTCTGCCGAGATTTTTTCCTGCTGGATCAGCGTGATCCGATTCTGGATTTCCTTGATCTGTTCTTCCAGCTCTCCGATGATATCATATTGCCCGTCGTAGCGGCGCTGCAGGTCTGCCATCTTTCTTTCGTAGTGAACATCATCGAAGTCAAGGGCATCCATCTGGTTGCCCAGACGGTTCTTGATACTGACTGCCTGTTTTACCTTGGCCTGCAGTGCTGCGATCTGCTCTTCCAGCTCAGCCGTATCGACATTCGTTCCGATCTTCTCTTTGACCGCAGCTTCAAACACCGGATTGTGTACCATTGCCGAAATGATTTTTGCAACCGCGCTGTTGAGCTGCATCTGGTCGATGTTCAGCCGGAAGGTACAGTTGTGCCCATCGGCGGTAATGGTGTTTTTGCAATAGTAATAATACCGTGTCTTTTTGTCCCTGCCATGGGCTTTGGCGATGTTGCCATACATTCCCTTACCGCAGCACGGGCATTTCAGCAAGCCGGAAAGGATATGGGCATGCTCCGGGTCGTTCACCTTTTCCCGCCGGAAGGAATTCTTTTTCCGCTTCTCCTGAGCGAGGTACCAATCCTCCTCGGAAATGATCGCCTCGTGCTTTCCCGCATAAACGGGGAACTCGGATTGTTCTACCACATGGGTCTCATTCCGCACGCCTTGCTTCTTCTCTGTTTTCCGTCTGCCGTAAGCAATCTTTCCCATGTAGACGGGGTTGTCCAGCACGTCCTCGACAAACGCACGGGAGAACCCGGGGATTGTATTATTCTGCCGCAGCTTTTTTACATAGCCGTTTCGGTTCAGGTATTTTGCAACTCCGGCGATTCCTTCCGTAGTGTGAATATAGCGATCATAGATGATGCGGATGATATCCACTTCATCCTCAGCAATCTCGAGGAAGCCATCCTCCAACTTATATCCGTAGGGCGCGAAGCCGCCGTTCCATTTTCCCTCCCGTGCCTTCTGCTCCCGGCCTGCCATGGTTTGGGTGCGAATATTCTCACGCTCGATTTCCGCTACCGCAGACAGCACAGAGATCATCAGCTTACCGGCATCCTTGGAGCTGTCGATGCCATCCTCTACGCAGATCAGATTGACACCATAATCCTGCATGAGCTGCAGGGAGCTTAGAACGTCTGCAGCGTTTCTTCCGAACCGGGAGAGCTTGAACACCAGCACATAGGACACATCATCTTTGCCGGTCTGAATGTCGCTCAGCATTCGCTGAAATTCCTGCCGTCCCTGGATGTTCTTTCCGGAGAAGCCTTCATCGGAGTATTCTCCGGCAATCAGCATATCTTCGTACTCCGCATATTTGCGAAGCTTCTCACGCTGTGCATCCAGACTATAACCATCTACCTGCATGGAGGTAGACACTCGTGTATAAATATAGCATTTCGTCTGTTTCTTATTCAGAAGTTTTTCCTCCTTCTTCTGTTACGACCAGTCCCTGGCTGCGGAGATAATACTCCAGCAGCCACAGGACATACTCAGGCGCATGGCGGTTGTCCAGCTCCCATTCGGTCATCGTCCGATAAGGAATCTGAACGAGATTACAGAAATCTTTTCTGGATAGTCCTGTACTCTCCCGCAGCGCCGTAACTCTGTTTTTCTCTTCCATACCGAATCTCCATAAGAGGTTGTTACACATTGTGTACTCAGTATACCACATCCTTTTCCAATAAGCTATGCGGAAAACCGAAATCTACCTACTTTTTTCAGAGACGGTTTCGTGGTTCCTGTCAGCCCCAATAGACTCTGCTGCATGTGATGATTCCTCCTGCTTCTCCAGAACCTGACTCCCGTATTTCTGAATCAGCATGGTCAGTACATTCACGCAGCATTCAAAGGCTGCATTGTATTTTGCTTCTTCATAGATTTTTGTCAATAGGCAATGTCCTCCATAAA
>JAKSRN010000356.1 GCA_024403585.1 Lachnospiraceae bacterium
TCCTTCTTTTCCACGCGGAATTTCTCCGGATACTCCGCAAGAAGATCCAGATATTTACGGTAGACAGAGACAACTCCGGCTGTATATTCCGGTTTCTTCATTCTGCCCTCAATCTTCAGCGAGCAGACACCCGCATCCAGAATCTCCGGCAAAAGCTCCACGGTACACATATCCCTTGTATTCAGCGGATACGCCGTGTTTGGTCCATTGAGTTTCTTTCCGTTTTCATATACTTCATATGGCAGGCGGCAGGTTCCGGCACATCTGCCCCTGTTACCGCTTCGTCCACCGATCAGACTGCTCATCAGGCACATGCCTGAATAGCTGTAGCAAAGGGCTCCGTGGATAAAGCATTCGATCTCCAGCCCTGTTTTTTTATAAATCTCGCGAATCTCTTTCAGAGAAAGTTCCCTTGCAGGAACCACGCGCGTCAGTCCTTCCTGCTTCAGAAGCTCCGCAGAAGAAGCACCTGTGATGGCCATCTGGGTACTTCCATGCACCGGAAGATGTGGAAACCACTGACGGATTGCCTGAACAACTCCCAGATCCTGCACGATCACACCGTCCAGACCTTCTCTATAATATGGAAGAAGATACTGATAGAGATCTTCCTCCAGTTCCTTTTCTTTGAGAAGGGTGTTAACAGTCATATAAAGTTTTTTATCCTGACGATGTACCAGGTCAATCGCCCGGCACAGGTCTTCTGTATTCAGATTATCGGCATAAGCTCTCGCTCCAAAGCGGGTTCCGCCAAGATATACGGCATCAGCGCCGGATACCAGAGCAGCTTCCAGGGCTTCAAAAGACCCTGCCGGAGCCAGTAATTCTGCATTCATAATAAAGCCCCCTTCTATATAGTGAAAAAGAGACTGCCCAGTCGTATCCCGATCAGCAGCCCCTCTGTATTCATCATTATTTTAACAACTCTTCCATCTCCTGAGTCAGTCTGTCAATCTGCTCTTTCAAAGCAGAATTCTCAGCCAGGAGCTGTTCATTCTCCCCTTTCAGCTGATCCACCTGGATCTGAGCAGCGATCAGGTCGTGTTTAATATCATACGCCTCACGATCTCTGGATTCCATATCAGCCTCAACGGAATCTGCGCGTTTTTTTGCCTTGAAATAATCATCAGCAAGATTCAGCGCAAGCAAAGTGGATTTTGTATCAGGCGACTGACGATTGTAACCCGGCAGTGCATGAAGATCCATTATTTTATTATTAAGATAAGAAGCTACTCTCTGCAGATACTCTTCACTCTCATATCCGCTCAAAGTAACAATTTTTCCATCAATCAGAACCTTAATTGTATTCTTGGAAGCCATAAATACCTCTCTCCTCTTCGTGTTCTGTTTCTAATATACCTTACTTTGCAGAGGAAAACAACTGGCATTTTTCAGAGTTCGGTTTCCTCAGGATGTTCCAGAAGCCGGAACACTGCTTTGGAGAAATGCCTATTCCCTATACCCGGCTTCTTTCTGGCACACTATATGGTTGCCGTGCGCCCCGAATAAAGGTTTCTTCTTTTCCGTCAGGCCTCCTCCGGGCGCACCATACCCAGATGGCGATACGCTACATCCGTAGCCATGCGTCCTCTTGGTGTTCTGTTCAGGAAACCATTCTTGATCAGATACGGCTCATACACATCTTCGATCGTTCCGCTGTCTTCACCGATGGCAGCTGCCAGTGTATCCAGTCCCACCGGTCCGCCTCCGAATTTCTCAATGATCGTTCTAAGCAGGAGACGGTCAGTCTGATCCAGACCACACTTGTCCACCTCCAAAAGATCCAGTGCCAGTGATGCCACCTCACCTGTAATCTTGCCATCATACTGGATCTGGGCAAAATCCCTGACTCTCTTCAGAAGACGGTTAGCCAGTCGTGGTGTTCCTCTGGATCGTTTCGCCATCTCTGCTGCACCTTCTGCATCAATGGAAACACCCAGAACTGCTGCAGAATTGGTGATGATCTGTCCTAATTCCTCTGGTGTATAGAATTCCAGATGGTGGATCACACCAAAACGATCACGCAGTGGTGCTGTCAGAAGTCCCGCTCTTGTGGTTGCACCTACCAGTGTAAACCTCGGCAGTTCCAGACGCATGGAACGGGCAGAAGATCCCTTACCGATCATGATATCAATTGCATAGTCTTCCATTGCCGGATAGAGAACCTCTTCCACCTGACGGTTCAGTCTGTGGATCTCATCCACAAAGAGAACATCTCCGTCCTGCAGACCGTTCAGGATCGCAGCCATCTCACCCGGCTTCTCAATAGCCGGACCGGATGTCACCTTCATATGGGTGCCCATCTCATTGGCAATGATTCCAGCCAGCGTAGTTTTTCCAAGTCCCGGAGGCCCATAGAAGAGCACATGATCCAGCACATCTCCTCTCTGTTTGGCCGCCTCGATATAAATCTTCAGATTCTTTTTGGCCTTCTCCTGGCCTATATACTGATTCAGTGTCTGAGGACGAAGACTGCCTTCTATTCTGTGGTCCTCTTCCATGACATC
>JAKSRN010000357.1 GCA_024403585.1 Lachnospiraceae bacterium
CTGCATTGTTTCTGACCTCCGCATAAGACCAGTTGTTGAGCCTGTGGAAGCGTTCCCAGCGTATATGCTCAATCTTACGGTATTCATCCTTACAGGAGTCATATGTCTCTGTATAAACCTTCCAGGCCTCCTTACAGATGTCCGTGTTGATCTCAGGGATCTCCCTCTCCGGAAGAAGAAGGCGGATTTTGGTCAGCAGGTGGTCTGCCGCTGCCAGATTGGACTGGCGCAGGAATTCTGAAAGGTCTTCCCAGGCGGGAACCTCATAATCAGCGGAAGAACGATACCGTTCGTGGAGCTTTCGGGCAGTCTTCTGCAGCTCCTGACGAAGAACCGCTTCAGAGGTATAGATCTCTTCCATAGAACCAAAGGTGATCTCATTCTCCTGTTTCTGGGACAGGTGGATGTGGACTTCGCCTTCTGCTGGGAAGAAGCGGCGCAATTCACCAAGTGTCTCACGATTTTCCTGGTCGTTATCCTGGCAGAGTATGATGCGTTCTGCCCGGATGAGAAGAGCAGGATCCGAATTCCAATCCTCATCATGAAAAACGGCACGGTCGCAGAGAAGCGCTTCCTCCATGCGGTAATGATTTCTCAGAAAATGCTGCCAGTCTCCATACAGATGATACGTGATCTTCTGATCAGAACTGTAGATATTGGTCAGAAGCGCACGCTCCAGAAGATTCCGGGCATAGATCCCCTCTCCTATGAGAACCAGTTCAGCTTCCGGCTTTTCTTTCTTTTTCAGATCCAGCGGATATCTTTTCCAGTATTCTCTTGCGACATTCTCATAAGGATCGAAGAGGGTCACATTAAGAGGGATACGATCCGGGTGCTGGTGGGTTTTCGCAACTATGCTGCCCCGGTCTCTGAGACCACAGGCCTGTTTATAGTTGTGTTCTTCGTCTTCGCTCTGGTAGAAGATCACATGCTCGCTTTTCGGACCATGCAGCTTCAGAATGCTTTCTACAGAATTTTTGGTAAAGAGCATCCGCTTATCCGGGAGATCTTCTTCACTTTCTGTACAGAAGATACAGATGCCGTCCGGACGTTCTTTCAGGAGCTCCATGGAGAGCACTTTGCTTTCTTCGTTGTAGCCGTCAAAGATATACCAGATGCCTGCCTTATGCAGGTAGAGACGGCTGTTAGGCAGGATCCTTCTCAGCAGGATCCCTGTCAGCGTACTGACCAGAAATGCCAGAAAGCCGATACTCAGCATCAGAAAGACGAAACCAATGATCCTTCCGCCAAAAGTGACGGGGAAGAAATCGCCATATCCTACAGTGGTCATGGTAACCAGAGAGTACCAGAAGGCATCCGCCCAGGATGTGATATTTCCGTCTGGAGAGCCTGATTCAAACAGCGTGAGGAGCAAGAGGAGGATCACATAGAGGATTACCAGCGCTCCTGACAGCAGGAGCAGTTTTTTCTTTTTCATGCGAGATCCTCCTGTGCCAGCTTCAATGCTTCCGGTATAACATGGATATTGTTGATATCCGCCTGTTTATAATTGACAGAACCGCCTGTAACAGCGTTCTCCTTTGTACTCAGAGTATCCAGCTCATTCCAGTCGATCAGACAGGCGTGGGTACGGTTCAGGCTGTTTTTGCTGATCCTTGTAAGTTTATCGGCTCCCATAGCCTTTTCCTTCAGATAACGCTGGCTTCTTTCCTGGAATTCCTCATCTGTCATAAGAGTATAACCGTTCATCAGATGGAAGGCACACCAGCGGAGGTGTTCTGTTTTAGCAAGAGTCAGTTCCTGTTCTGCTGTCAGGTTCAGACCGTTTTTGAGGACTT
This sequence comes from Lachnospiraceae bacterium, assembly GCA_024403585.1. GTDB lineage: Bacteria > Bacillota > Clostridia > Lachnospirales > Lachnospiraceae > JAKSRN01. The sequence continues at coordinate 1,800 of JAKSRN010000357.1, forward strand.
CCGCTTCATCCAGTCCCACTGTGATCAGCATAGAGGACATGAAATCAGCAGCAGCTCGTGAACTGTCTCTGCTGAAGCTGTCGCAGTTGAACCAGTTCTCCTGGAGTGTTTTTCCGTTGCCCTGGCAATAGTAGTGGTTATAAGCCATAGCCAGTTTGTCAGAACGTTCACTGAGGAGAAGATCGCTGGAATAGAGCTGCCAGCTGTCCGGAACTGCTTCATGGAGACGGCGGCTTTTGAAGCCTGTTTTGGTCAGGCTGTAAACAGGAAGATCTCTTCCGTTAAAGCGGAGGTATTTGGAAATCTCACGGGAAAGTTCCTCATTCTCCTCCTCGCCACAGCAGAGGACAATATAGTTCAGATTCTTGTAATGGTTCTGCAGGAAACGGAAAAACTCATGGCTCTTGGCATTGGCATTGTGGAAGCGGACCTTGAATTCATCCTCCAGATTTGGACAGCGGTTCATGATGCAGCCGGATACAGCATCACAGTCGCTGGCAAAGACATCCGCACAAAAATCCGATCCATCAAACATACCGTTGAGGATCAGATAATGGAGAGCAGCTCTTCCGGTGGCACCAAAGCCAACGATCAGCGCTTCAAAATCTTCTGCTGCAGATCCGTCTTCATGAAAAGAGATGGTTTGTGCAGGCGGATTCTGGCAGACCATCTCACGGGCTGTCATCATGGCTTCATCATAGATCAG
>JAKSRN010000358.1 GCA_024403585.1 Lachnospiraceae bacterium
CGCATAGCGTGTTTCGGCTTGTTTACAATAACGGTCCGAACAGTCTTGCAACACGTCCTGTCAGTCTGTCGGTCAGCGTTCCTTTGGAATAATCATGGAATGTCGCTTTCCTGCATTTGGCCATGGTAGCCAGGAAATCTTCTTCAATCTCCGGAATACAGCTGCAGTCATACATATAGGTTGCACACTCAAAGTGATGATACAGGCTTCTGTAATCCAGATTGATCGTACCAACTACGGCCTTCACATCATCAGAGACAAATACCTTGGCATGGACAAATCCAGGTGTATACAGATAAATCTCCACACCGGCTTCCAGAAGAGTATCAAAATAGGTTTTGGCAAGGCAATAGACCGCCTTTTTATCCGGGATGCCCGGCAGGATGATCTTAACATCCACACCACGGAGCGCTGCGAATTTTAACGCCTGCAGCAATTCATCATCCAGAATCAGATACGGAGTCATGATGTGCACATAATTCTGTGCACGATTGATGATATCCATGTAGACATGTTCGCCGATCCTATGGCGGTCGAACGGATTGACACCATATGAGAATGCAAATCCACTCTCCGGATACTTCTCATAATCCACATCCAGATACTTCTGATATTCCGGATCTTTCACATCATAAGCCCACATATTCAGGAACATCAGAGTGAGATTTTTTACAGCCTCACCCTTGATCCGGATTGCAGTATCCTTCCAGTGGCCAAATTTGTCTATGGCATTGATATATTCATCTGCGAGATTCACACCGCCATTGAAAGCAACTTTTCCGTCAATGACCAGAATCTTTCTGTGGTCACGATAGTTATAATGCGTGGACACGAATGGTGTAAGTGGCGAGAACATTGCACACTGAATCCCCAGCTTTTTCAGCATCTCCGGATATCCATAAGGAAGGGTAGACATAGCGCAGGTTCCGTCATACATGACACGTACCTCAACGCCCTGCTCCGCCTTCTCCTTCAGAATCTGCAGGATCTGTCCCCACATTTTTCCCTCATCAATGATGAAATATTCCATGAAGATGAACTTTTCCGCTTTTTTCAGCTCTTCCAGCATGGCTGCCCATTTCAGCTCGCCAAGTGGATAGTAAGTGATCTCACTGCCTGTTGCAGCAATGACGGCCTCATTATGATTAAGATAATGAACGAGAGCGGCACTATCCGGACTGACTTCTTTCAGCCGGTTCAGAGTCTCTTGATCCTGAGTGATCTCATGCTTATGCTCATGAAAGATCTGCCTGTAGGTATTCTTTACCTGGCGGTTCAGGATATCACTCTTCGTGTAGAGGTAAAATATCGCTCCAAAGACAGAAGTGGAAGCCACGATCAGGATCCAGGTCACCTTGGCCGTCGAATCCATATCGGTATTGATCAGATAGATGATCACAATCAGATTGAACAGTTCCACGCCTCCGGCAATCTGTGCGATCCATTCAGCAAAAAAAGAAAAGATGGTAAAAAGGCCCAGTGCGGTGGCAAGCAGCAGCAGAAGCACCATGCCGGTTCTGCTGAAAATAAGTTTCATGAGGCCTTTCTTTGGTTTAGTGATCAGTCGTAATTCTTTGTTCTCCATAACGAACCCCCTTACACACATTATTCTTCTTTTTTGCTGTTTTGTAAAGCAGACATTCATATTCTGTTCAAAGGCTAAATCCGCTTACACCGGCAAACAATTCGTTTTTGTAAAGCAGACGTTTGTAGTTTGTTTAAATGCCCGCTCAAAGGAACGATTGGGGAATCTGGAATACTGTGTTTGAGAAGGTGCTTTATCTTTGGGGAATGCTATGCTATACTGCCTGTGGTTATCATTTAATCACGCAGCTGTGTCAGGAGGCGTCAAAGCTCCTCATGACAAGGCTGTGTGATCATGAGCATGAAGCAAAGCGGAATGCGAATGTCCGTTTTACACAGAGTAAAATAATGCCACAGTATTTAGTATCTATAGAAAATATCTGAAAACAGGAGTGAAAGAGTATGCCAGTATTTGACTTCAGCAGTTCCCCTAAGGGAACCATCATTGAAACACAGTGCACCTATACCGTGTTCCGTTCCAGTGAGGAGACCACCTCCCCTGAGAAACCGATCATGGTGCTTGATAACAGCAAAAGAAAATGGGACCACCATTCCATCGGAAGCTTTAACAATCCTTCCAAAAGAACTTCTTTCGAATTCAAGGTCGACGGTGGAAACATGTCTTCTGATATCCTGCAGATCGATGCCCGCTTTACAAGCCTTCTGAAATGGCTGGGTGAGCACCATATCCCGGTTCTTCTTTCCGGACAGAACAGAGAGGATGGCTATGCGGTTTACAAGATTCGTGAGACAACTTTAGCAGGCGGAGCAAAGCTGTCTGCTTCCGACGGTTTCCTTCAGTTTATGATCGAGCGTCTTCTGGCCAGCGATGCCCCGGAGGATATCTCTCCTGAGGATGAGGAGAAGGAGGAAGAGGGAGATGATATGAAGCTCACAAGTCTTCAGTC
>JAKSRN010000359.1 GCA_024403585.1 Lachnospiraceae bacterium
TTCTTGTATACACATAGAGATCCGGATGATCCTTCTCCAGCAGTGCATACGCACCGTACACGATCAGATCAGATTCTTTACGAAGCCGGATCAGTTTCTGATAATAGTAAAAAACAGAATCCGGATCTGCCAGAGCCTCCTTCACATTGATCTCTTTGTAGTTTGGATTCACATGAAGCCATGGTTTTCCTGTGGAAAAGCCTGCATTTTCCGTATCATCCCACTGCATTGGTGTGCGTGCGTGATCGCGGCTCTTTTTATGCAGCATCTCCAGGCCTTCTTTTTCGGTCATCAGGCCCTTCTCCACATTCATGTGGAAGAAACCTTTGGATTCGATGTCATCATAGTCATCGATGCTGTCCCAGTATGGCATGTTGGTCATACCGATCTCTTCGCCCTCGTAGATATAAGGGGTACCTTTCATCATGTGGAGGCAGGTCGCCAGCATTTTCGCGCTGACTTTTCGGTATTGGGCAGAGTCATTGCCCCAGCGGGATACGATGCGGACCTGGTCGTGGTTGCACCAGTAAAGGCTGTTCCATGCGATTCCCTCCAGCCCGGTCTCCCATCTGGTCATGACTTCTTTCAGCTTGATCAGGTCAAATTTTCCGATCGCATATCGCCCCAGCACCGGATGATCATCCACCGCAGGATGCTCAAATTCAAATGCCATCGACAACTCCCTTCCATCCAGATTGGCATACTTTCTTGCCTCCTCCACGGTACAACCGGCACACTCGCCAACTGTCATGATGTCGTATCGTGAAAGCACGCGGCGGTTCATCTCCTGCAGGAATTCATGAACGCGAGGACCGTTGATGGAGGGGTCCACAGAGGTATATCCGTTAGGAAGCGGGTTGCCGTCCGGATAAGCCTGGTCTTTGGAGATCATGCTGATCACATCCATACGGAAGCCATCAATTCCCTTCCGGAGCCACCAGTCCATCATGTCGAAGACTGCATCGCGCACCTTCGGATTCTCCCAGTTGAGGTCCGGCTGTTTCTTTGAAAACAGGTGCAGATAGTACTGCTCTGTGGTCTCATCCCACTGCCATGCAGAACCGCCAAAGCAGGACTGCCAGTTGTTGGGAGTTTTTCCATCCACCGCATCCTTCCAGATATAAAAATCACGGTAAGGATTGTCTTTTGATTTCTTTGCTTCTTTGAACCATGGATGTTCATCTGAGCTGTGGTTCACTACCAGATCCATGACGATCCGGATGCCCAGGCTGTGTGCCTTCACCAGCATGACATCAAAATCTTCCATAGTACCGAATTCAGTCATGATGGCTCTGTAATCGCTGATGTCATAGCCGTTGTCATCATTAGGGGACTGGTAAACCGGTGAGAGCCAGATTACATCGATTCCAAGTTTGGCAAGGTATTCCAGGCGGCTGGTGATGCCGGCAAGATCGCCGATGCCGTCGCCGTTGCTGTCCTGAAAGCTGCGGGGATAGATCTGGTAGACAACGCTGCGCTGCCACCATCTGGTGTTGGTGTTGGTATTGTTATTCATATTCACTCTTCCTTTGTATGTTTTTTCTTAAGTAAAGCGGCACAAAAAAATTGCCCCCCCTGTGTCCAAAATTTGTTTACCGCTTTAAAATGAATTTGTTATTAACAGGATAACATGACACAAAAGGGGACAGGTACAAAAGGTTGACTTTTTTGTCAACTTTTTGTACCTGCCCCCATAGGTTGCACTTTATGTCAACTTTTTGTACCTGTCCCTAAACGTTGCACTTTATCAGATATACTCTTCTGCCAGCTTCTCCAGTGCACCTGGATTAGCCTCGCGCCATGCGTCGTAGTCCATGCCTGTCTCTGCAACCATCTTTCCAAGTCGAACCAGGAATTCCGGAATCTTTGTATCCTGAATTGTTCCGAGCTCTTTACCGAAAGCCTCCTGGCCCTGGCGGGTCTCACCGCCTACAAACAGTACGAATGCTGCAACGCTCTCGCCGTCCACTTTCTTAGCGGCGCCACGGAAGCCAATCTTGCCTGTCTGATGGGTACCGCAGGAAGATGGACATCCGGAGATATGGATTACAGGAAGTGCTCCATCCGGAAGCTCTGCCTCCTCTGCTGCTTTTACGCACTCAGCGAGCAGACTCTGTGAATCTCTCACTCCTACCTGGCAAATGCTTGCTCCGATACAGCTGACTGAATTCTCGAACAGCACTCTTGCATGATCAGGTGTTGCATCGATGACTGCCTGTGCCTCTGTTGCTGTCAGGTTTACGATATATGCGGTCTCGTTCGGATCCAGATGAACCTCAACTGCATCCATGCCCTGAATTGCATCATTCAGTGCAAGAACACTGCTCATAGCCGGCTGGCCACCCAGAGGATGCCATGCTACTGTATAAAGTCCCGGCTGTTTCTGCTCCTGCACACGGGAGGATTTTGGTGGCTCTGTTCCGTCACCTGTCTTTGTGATCACCGGAATCTCTACTGAGAGATCCAGATCTTCGCCGGAAGCAAATACCTCT
>JAKSRN010000036.1 GCA_024403585.1 Lachnospiraceae bacterium
GAGCCTGAGAGAGCAGTACGGCTCTGTTATTCAAAAATATGAAACATGGCACCTTCTTGAATGGGAAGGTGACCGGTTACATCTGACAAGAGAAGGAATATCCGTCAGCAATCAGGTGATGGCAGAATTCCTTTGAAACAGGAGTAATAGATGGCAGATAAGAAAGAATTTATCAGAATCCGCGGTGCCGCGGAGAACAATCTGAAAAATATAGATGTGGATATTCCGAGAAATAAACTGGTGGTGCTGACAGGCCTTTCCGGTTCAGGAAAGAGCTCGCTGGCATTTGACACGATCTATGCTGAAGGACAGCGCAGATATATGGAGAGTCTTTCCTCCTACGCCCGCCAGTTCTTGGGCCAGATGGAGAAGCCGAATGTGGAAAGCATAGAAGGTCTTCCGCCTGCTATTTCCATTGATCAGAAATCCACAAACAGAAACCCTCGTTCTACCGTGGGTACTGTTACGGAGATTTATGACTATTTCCGACTCCTTTATGCAAGAGTAGGTATCCCCCATTGTCCGGAGTGCGGCCGTGAGATCAGCCGCCAGACTGTGGATCAGATGGTGGATCAGATCATGGCTTTGCCAGAGCGCAGCAGGATCCAGCTGCTTGCCCCTGTGGTAAGGGGAAGAAAGGGACGCCATGAGAGAGTGCTGGAGACAGCCAAAAAAGAAGGTTTCGTCCGTGTGATGGTGGATGGAGACCTGTATGAGCTGTCTGAGGAGATCAAACTGGACAAAAACCTGAAGCATTCCATTGAGATCGTGGTGGATCGTCTGGTGGTGAAGCCGGGTATTGAAAAAAGACTGACTGACTCCATTGAGACGGTTCTGGGAATGGCTGAAGGCCTTCTTTTGGTGGATACCATGGATGGAAATGTTTTAAGATACAGCCAAAACTTTTCCTGTCCGGATTGCGGAATCAGTATGGAAGAGATTGAGCCCAGAAGCTTTTCTTTCAATAACCCGTTTGGTGCATGTCCGGAATGTGCAGGACTTGGCTATAAGATGGAATTCGCGGAGGAACTGATGATCCCGAATCCGTCTCTGGCGATCACAGAGGGCGCGATCGTGGTAAACGGATGGCAGTCCTGTGCCACTAAGGGAAGTTTTACCAGGGCAATCCTGGATGCACTGGCAGAGGAATATGGGTTCTCTCTGTCTGTACCGTTTGAATCCTACTCCAAGAGAGTGCATGATATCCTGATCCATGGTACCAATGGCCATGAGGTGAAGGTTTACTATAAAGGTCAGCGTGGAGAAGGCGTCTATCCGGTTGCCTTTGAAGGTCTGATCAGGAATGTGGAGCGGCGTTACCGGGAGACATTTTCCGAATCCGCAAAGCAGGAATATGAAAGTTTTATGAGAATCACCCCTTGTCCGGCCTGTAAGGGACAGCGTCTGAAAGCCACTTCCCTGGCTGTGACTGTAGGGGATAAAAACATACATGAGATCACCAGTTTATCTATTGAAAAACTGGTACAGCATCTGGATATCATGACTCTTTCGGATCAGCAGATGCTGATCGGGGCACAGATCCTGAAAGAGATCCGGGCCAGACTGCAGTTTCTCATGAATGTCGGTCTGGATTATCTGACCTTATCCAGAGCAACAGGTACTCTGTCAGGCGGTGAAGCCCAGCGAATCCGACTGGCTACCCAGATTGGATCCGGTCTTGTAGGCGTTGCCTATATTCTGGATGAGCCAAGTATCGGTCTTCATCAGAGAGACAACGATAAGCTTCTTGCCACCTTAAAGAATCTGCGGGATCTTGGCAATACACTGGTGGTAGTAGAACACGATGAGGATACCATCCGTGCCGCTGATTTTGTTGTGGATATCGGTCCGGGAGCCGGTGAACACGGTGGAAAACTTGTGGCTGCCGGAACTGCAGAAGACCTGATGAACTGCAAAGAATCGGTAACAGGAGCTTATTTAAGCGGAAGAGAGTCGATCCCTGTTCCGAAAGAGAGAAGACAGCCCACAGGCTGGCTGACTGTCCGCGGGGCAAAAGAACACAATCTGAAAAACATTGATGTAAAGATTCCTTTGGGAGTTATGACAGCTGTTACCGGTGTCTCCGGCTCCGGAAAGAGCTCTTTGGTCAATGAAGTCCTTTACAAACATCTTGCAAAGGATCTGAACAGAGCAAGATGCATCCCCGGAGAGCATGAAGGGCTGGATGGAATTGAGCAGCTCGATAAGGTGATCGCTATTGATCAGGCACCGATCGGAAGAACTCCAAGATCCAATCCGGCAACCTATACAGGCCTCTTTGATCTGATCCGTGACCTCTTTTCGGCAACCTCAGATGCTCGTGCGAGAGGCTATAAGAAAGGACGTTTCAGCTTCAATGTAAAAGGCGGCCGCTGTGAAGCCTGCTCCGGCGACGGAATCCTGAAGATTGAGATGCACTTCCTGCCGGATGTATATGTGCCTTGTGAGGTGTGCAAAGGTAAAAAATACAATCGCGAAACACTGGAAGTAAAATATAAAGGAAAAAGTATTTCTGATGTTCTGAATATGACGGTGGAGGAAGCGCTGGAATTCTTCGCACCGGTACCATCCATTAAGAGGAAATTGCAGACCCTCTATGATGTGGGACTTTCCTATATCCGTCTGGGTCAGGCATCCACTACTCTTTCCGGAGGTGAAGCCCAGAGAATCAAGCTGGCTGCAGAATTATCAAAGCGCAGCACAGGAAAAACCATTTATATTCTGGACGAGCCTACCACGGGACTGCATTTTGCAGATGTCAAGAAACTGGATGAGATCCTGAACCGTCTGGCGGACGGTGGAAATACCGTGGTCGTGATCGAACACAATCTGGATGTGATCAAGACTGCGGATTACCTCATTGATCTTGGACCGGAAGGTGGAGACAAGGGAGGCACGGTCGTTGGTGTTGGAACACCGGAGGAACTGGCAGAGAATCCTGCCTCTTATACCGGTTATTATGTAAAACAGTATTTGTAACAGAAGGGAGCAACTGGAGATGGCAGCAGCTACAGATATTGGAATCGATCTGGGAACGGCTACGATTCTGGTTTATGTAAAGGGAAAAGGTATTACAGTCAAGGAGCCGGCAGTGGTTGCTTATGACAAGGATCTTGATAAGATCAAAGCCTATGGAGAAGAAGCAAGGCAGATGATTGGACGTACTCCCGGAAATATTATGGCGATCCATCCGCTGCATGAGGGAAGTATCACAGATTATGTGATCACAGAGAGAATGCTTCGCTATTTTATTCAGAAGGCCATGGGACGCAGGGGTCTTCGAAAACCGCGTATTGTCATCTGTGTACCAAGTGGTGTTACAGATGTTGAGCGCAGAGCTGTGGAACAGGCAACCTATCAGGCAGGTGCCAGAGATGTTGTGATTGTTCCGGAGCCGATCGCTGCGGCAGTGGGAGCCGGTATTGATATCGCCAGACCTTGCGGCAACATGATCGTTGATATCGGCGGCGGTATCACCGATGTTGCAGTGATCTCGCTGGGAGGAATCGTTGTGTCTGATTCGATCCAGCAGGGCGGCAGCAGTTTTAATGAGAGTATTATCCGTTATGTCAGAAAAGTACATGGTCTTTTCATCGGCGAGCAGACAGCAGAAGCTTTGAAAATCAAGATCGGAACTGCTCATCAGAAGGGAAAAGACAAAGTGATGGAGATCCGTGGCAGAAATGTTGTCACCGGTCTTCCGAAAACCGTAGTGATCTCTTCTGCAGAGATCCGTGCAGCCGGTTCTGATGTGGTGACACAGATCGTTGAACTGATCCAGAGTGTGCTGGAGAAAACTCCGCCGGAGCTGGCAGCTGATGTGGCAAGAAGAGGAATCGTTCTTACCGGCGGTGGAGCACTGCTGGATGGAATTGAGGATGTGATCCGGGATCGTACAGGTATCAATACAATCATTGCAGAGAATCCAATGTCAGTAGTGGCACTTGGAACCGGAAGATATGTTGAAGTAATGAACGCATTTGAGCGAAGAAACTGAAGACTTACCAGATACCGGACATGAGAGACTTGTGTCCGGTATTTTAGCACGGCAGGCATTCCCCTTCCTCCAGGTCTAAAAGACGTTCAAAAGAGGGCAGGGGTTATGGATAATATATGAGTGAAAAAATCGAAGGATATGTAGAACATATCGTATACAGAAATGAAGAGAACGGATATACCGTTATGATCCTCAACGGAAGACAGGTGCTTTCGGAAGAGGCTGAAAAAAAATCACGATTATCTGAGGAAGATATTACCTGCGTAGGCATCTTCCCGGGAGTACACGAGGGAGAATATCTGGAAGCAGAGGGTACTTTTCAGGTTCACGCCTCCTATGGACAGCAGTTTAAGGCCGATCGTTATCAGATCAAGGTGCCAACCAATGGTATTGCACTGGAGCGCTATCTGGGAAGCGGTGCCATTAAAGGAATCGGGGCAGCCCTGGCTGCCAGGATCGTACGCCGCTTCGGAGAGGATACGCTGCGGATCATGGAGGAAGAGCCGGAAAGACTGGCAGAAGTCAAGGGAATCAGTTTAAGAAAAGCCCGGGAGATCGGCGAGCAGATGCTGGAGAAATCGCAGATGCAGAATGCACTGATCTTCCTTGCCCAGTATGGAATATCTCTGTCCATGGGAATCAAGATCTACAATCAGTACCAGGATTCTCTTTACAGAGTCCTGCAGGAAAACCCATATAAGCTGGCAGAAGATATCCATGGGATCGGTTTCCGTATTGCGGATGAGATCGCTTCTAAGGTAGGGATCCGTGTGGATTCGGAGTTCAGGATCCGCAGCGGACTTTTGTTTTGCCTGTCTCAGGCCGGTGCCCAGGGACATCTTTATCTTCCTAAAGAAGTACTTCTGGACAGAGGAAGCGAACTGCTGGGGATTGAGCCGGAATATCTGGAGAAGTTTCTGGGGGATCTCTCCATTGATCGGAAGATCATCATCAAAACAGAAGAGTCTGCGGAAGAAGAACCGAAGGTGATCATCTATGCGGCAAGGGATTATTTTCTGGAACTGAACACGGCCAGAATGCTGCAGGAGCTGAATATTATCTGTGAATCGGATGATGCAGGTGTGCTGCGGCAGGTGGCGGCCATTGAAAAACTGGATGGGATCGAACTGGATGAAAAACAGAAAGATGCGATCTGTGCAGCGGTTAAAAATGGTCTTATGGTACTGACCGGAGGCCCGGGTACAGGAAAAACAACAACCATTAATACCATGATCCGTTATTTTCAGGCACAGAAACTGGAGATCGCGCTGGCGGCGCCAACAGGAAGAGCTGCAAAGCGTATGACAGAAGCCACCGGCTGTGAAGCTTCTACCGTTCACCGCCTGCTGGAGCTCAGTGGTGTTATGGAAGAGTCTTCCGCCAATGTAAGATTTGAGAGAAATGCTGAAAATCCTCTGGAAGCGGATGTGATCATCATCGATGAGATGTCCATGGTGGATATCCATCTGATGCATGCCCTGCTTTCGGCAATCGTTCCGGGAACCAGACTGATCCTTGTGGGTGACCAGTACCAGCTTCCAAGTGTGGGCCCCGGCAGTGTCCTGAAGGATATCATCCAGTCCGGCGAGATACCGGTTGTGGAACTGACGCATATTTTCCGGCAGGCACAGGAGAGTGATATTGTTGTAAATGCACACAGGATCCATGCCGGAGAAAGTGTCCGTCTTGATAATAACAGCAGGGACTTCTTTTTCCTGGAGAGGGATGACGTTCGGGTGATCCAGAAGGGAATCCTGACACTGGTGTCCCGAAAGCTGCCCGGCTATGTACAGGCTGATATGTCTGAGATCCAGGTGCTTTCCCCTATGAGAAAGGGCCCTCTTGGAGTGGAAAATCTGAATGTGATCCTGCAGAAGTATCTGAATCCGGCGTCTCCTGAAAAGGCAGAAAAAGAAACCGGAGGCGGCCTCTTCAGGGAAGGGGATAAAGTCATGCAGATCCGCAATGACTACCAGCTGGAGTGGGAGATCAAAGGTGCTTTTGGGATTGCCGTTCAGAGAGGAATGGGCGTTTTCAACGGGGATCTTGGAAAGATCCTTTCAATAAACAGTTTCAATGAAACAGTGACTGTGGAATACGAGGAAGGAAAACAGGTGGAATACTCCTTCAAACAGCTGGATGAGCTGGAACTGGCCTATGCGACGACCATCCACAAGGCCCAGGGAAGTGAGTATCCGGCAGTGGTGATCCCTCTGCTGGGCGGACCAAGGATGCTGATGACAAGAAACCTTCTTTACACAGCAGTGACAAGGGCAAGAAAGTGTGTGACTCTTATGGGATCCTCCGCTGTTTTTCAGGCAATGATCGATAATCAGACAGAGGAACACAGATATACAAGCCTGGCAAAACGGATACAGGAAGTGGGAAGAGAGCTCGGGGAGAAAGGCTGATCTTTGAAAACTGTACACGTGATGGCAGAAAAAATGATGGATCTTCTTTATCCAAGAAGATGTCCCATCTGCGACGGTATCCTGGATACCACGCAAAAATATATATGCAGGGAATGTGCACCGGAGGTCCGGGTGATCACCGGTGCAATCTGCTGCATCTGCGGAAAACCGCTGGAAGATGAGGGGGAAGAGTACTGTTATGACTGCAGAAAGAGAAAACACTTTTTTCTGCGCTGCAGAGCTCCTTTTCTTTATCGGGGAAAGATCAAAGACTCTCTGATGCGATTTAAGTATCTGGGAAGGGCAGAATATGCCGCCTTCTATGGAAGAGCAATGACGGAATATGGAAAAAGGCAGGGAATATTCAAAAACCAGAGCCTGATCATTCCGGTTCCGATCCACCGGGAGCGGCGGATAGAAAGAGGGTATAATCAGGCAGAACTTCTGGCAAAGGAAGTATCTCTGCTGACAGGGATCCCCGTGAACAAAAAGATCCTGTTAAGAAAAAAGAAGACGAAAGCTTTGAAATCAGTGAGTAAAGAATCCAGGAGCAGAGGGCTGGCGGAGGCATTTTCCGTGAGCGCTGCTCAGAGAAACATGCTTCCGGGAAAGCATATCTTGCTGATCGATGATATATATACGACCGGAAGCACTGCAGACGCTGCCAGTGCCCATCTGCTCCGTGCCGGAGCAACCTCTGTTACAGTCCTCACGCTGGCTGTCAGTCCCGGTTTCTCATGATTTTTCAGTTCTTTGCATACGGGCTGGAATATGTTATAATTCTATAATAATGTGCATTTTTGCGTGAAATGAGGATGTGCCATGGAGAATGAAAAAAAACTGCATCAGATGATCCGCGTGGTACGCTTTGAACAGAAAGCAGGTGCTGAGGATCTCCGAATCAACAAATATTACAGACGCGACTATGTAGCCTTTGCCATGATCCGAAATTTCTTTATCGTAACGATCGGTTATGGGCTGCTTCTTGGTGTACTCCTGCTGTATTACATGGACTTTCTGCTGAATACATTGAAAACGCTGAATATAAAAGCTCCGCTTGTGGCTATATTCGCAGGCTATCTCTTTGTAGTGGCCATCTATACGGTACTGGTGTATACAATCTGTTCCCTTCGCTATCACAGGGCACAGAGAAGAGTGAAAAACTATTACAGAGAACTGAAGACACTAAGAGACCTGCAGAAACTGGAGGAGATGAGAGCCCAGACTTATGCAGAACGGGAACAGGAGGGATAGTAATGCTTGCATTTCGCGATAAACTGAAAAATATCTATGCAGAGAATGATCTGTATATTCTGCCGGTCATTAAATATGCAGTTGCGCTGTTTACCTTTATCAGCATTAATCAGATCCTTGGCTATATGGAGCCTTTGAATAATATGATCCTGGTACTGGTACTGTCTGCCTTCTGTGCAATTTTTCCATGGAATACCATTCCTTTGATCGGTGTGATCATGGTGATCCTTCATTGCTTCGGACTGGGACTGGAAGTGGGTGCCTGTGCAGCTGTCCTGTATCTGATCCTGCTGATCTTTTATTTCCGTTTTGTACCGGGAGACGGTCTGGCCCTTACCCTTACAACAGCAACCTGCGGAGCAGGTTTTCCGGGAATTGTGCCGATCGGTCTTGGCTTAATGAGAGGTCCTGTTTCTGCGCTTACAGCAGTATGCAGTACGATCGCATGGGTGTTTATCACAGTAGTGAAAGAGGTTGCTGTGCCGATGAAATTCGCATCTGACAGTTCTATGCTGGATGTGGTCAGAGCGGTCATTGAAGGGATGCTGAATAATAAGATGCTGCTGGTCAATGTGGTGACATGTGCGGCAGTGGTTCTGATCGTCAGTCTGATCAGAAGCTCCGGAATCTCCTGGTCCTGGGAGATCGCAATTGTTGTCGGTGCCATCGCCCAGATCGGTCTTACCCTGGCGCTGGGCAATATCCTTGAGCAGAAACCGGATATGGTGTCTCTGCTGGCCGGAACAGGGGTAGCAGCTCTGATCTCCTTTATTCTTGCTTTCTTTGTTTACAATGTTGATTACAAGGGAGCGGAACATTATCAGTTTGAGGATGATGAGTTTGTATATTATGTAAAAGCGATTCCGAAAAACAGATCTTCTGTAGCAGATCCGGCCGAGAAGGCTTATACAGAAGAGGAGGAATACGAAGAGTGATCTGCGATTAGCAGACTGGAAGGGAGACAGGTATGGATGCAGCATTGACCTGGATCAGACTTCATATCATATCATGGCTGACACCGCCAAAGCAGATAGAGGTCATGGATCTGGTTCAGATTATAATAATTGCATTTTTTGTATATCGATTGATCATATGGCTGAAGAATTCCAGGGCATATACGCTCCTGAGAGGTATCCTGCTGATCATTGGATTCGTGATCATGGCTAACGTCCTTCATCTGGATGTAATCATGTGGCTTTTGGGCAATGTAGGTGTGGTGGCACTTATGGCGGTTGTTATCGTATTTCAGCCGGAGCTACGAAAGTTCCTTGAACAGATGGGCCGAAAGCGCTGGTTCAATTCACTGCTGGTTTTCGGTGGAAAATCGGAAGAGGAACGGATCCGTTTCAGTGATCATACCATCAATGAACTGGTTCGTGCCTGTTTTGAGATGGGCGAAGTAAAGACAGGTGCATTGATCGTTCTGGAACAGGATGTAGCCCTGACGGAATTTGAAAATACCGGAATTGAGGTAGACGGTATGCTTTCCGGTTCTTTGCTGATCAATATTTTTGAGAAGAATACACCGCTCCATGACGGTGCGGTTATTGTGAGGGGCAATCGAGTGGTTGCAGCTACCTGCTATCTGCCCCTGACAGATAATATGGGCCTTAGCAAAAGCCTGGGTACCAGACACAGGGCTGCACTGGGTATCAGTGAAGTCAGTGATTCTCTGACAATTGTTGTTTCCGAAGAGACCGGAAAGGTTTCTTATGCGGTGGACGGCTCCCTGACAGCCGGCGTGAGTCCTACAGAGCTGAAAGAACAGCTCTATGCGATCCAGCGTCCGTACGAGAGTCGACACAGATGGAAGAGAAAGGAAAAAAAGTAACGTGAATAGTGCACGATTCAGAAAATTGATACAGGGTCTTACGGATAACCTGGGCCTGAAGATCCTTTCTGCTGTGATTGCGATCGTCATCTGGTATCTGGTTGTCGGATACAATGATCCGATCGATACTGCGTCTTATACGGTTCATGTGGAAATAACCAATGAATCCTATATTGCGAACGGAAAGAGAACATTCACTGTTGGTGAAGACTATAGTAACGTAATTGTATATATCAGGACGAATCGATCTGTTCTGAAAAAACTCCAGGCTTCCAATGTGGTGGTCACCGCGGATCTTACGCAGATCGTTGAGCTGAACTCTGAGCCGGTATATGTACCGCTTCAGGTGAGCTGTGCCGGAGTCAGTCAGGAAAGTATTACTTTATCCAGGACAACAATCCCGATCTATATTGAGGATATTGCCAGTCAGAAGTTTGCTGTGGTTGTGGATAAAGGGGACAGTGTTCCGGGACAGAACTTTGAGGTCGGTAAGATGGAAGCAGATACAAAAACTGTTACGATCTCTGGACCGGAATCTCTGATCAACAGAATCGGAACCGTAAAAGCTACGATCGATGTAAGCGGAATGACAGAGGACAGAAAGGTATCGTCTGTACTCACTCTGATCGATAAAGAACAGACGGAATTGCCAAAATCCGTATTCGATAGTCTGACCTTTGACGGTGGAATTCCGAATATCGGTGTAACAGTTACTTTCTGGGAGAAAGTCAGCGGCATCAGGCTGGAGTCTGAATTCAGCGGTAAGGCTGCTGATGGTTACAGAGTTTCAAAAGTATCTGTAGTACCGGAAGAGATCACGGTAGTGGGTGACAAGGAAGCGTTGAAGATCCTTGCAGAGAATAAGAATACCATCACGATCCCAAGAGAGATGGTATATGCAGGGGATGCCGATAAAGATCTGAATGTTTCGGTTGATATTACGGAGCTTCTTCCTCCGAACTGCCGTCTGGGAAGCAATATCAATGAGACTGCACAGGTAACTCTTTCCATCATGCCGATGGATAGTAAAGAGTATTCCATGGATGTGGATCAGATTGAACAGAGAGGGCTTTCTGACAATCTTACTGTTTCCTATGATCAGACAAAAGTTCCTATTCGTGTACAGAGAACCGATGGCACAAAAGAGGAGCTGAATGCCTCTGATATTGTTCTGAGCATGAACCTTACCGGAGCTACTGCGGGAGAATATACGCTTCCTGTAGAGGTACAGCTTCCGGAAGGATATGAATTAGTCGAGAAAGTAAAACTGACGGTTCGACTGAAAGCTAAAGCAGAATCTTCTTAGCGAGATTTTGGAATAGAAAACCTTTAACGTAAGAGAGGAAGGAATTATGTTCAAGAAAATCAGAAAGTTGCTGGGCATTGCATGCATGGTGGTTTCACTTGTTGCAGGTTCGGCAGTTCCTGTTGCTGCAGAAGTGGATACTGCAGCAGGCAGTGGTACTTTTCCGGTAGAATCCGACAGCTGGCAGGGCTGGCCGCAGGCAGCTCCAAACCGTACAACGACAGCATGCCTCCTTGATCTGAATACCGGGGCGATCCTTTATGCAAAAGGAATGGATGTACAGCGTTTCCCGGCAAGTATCACAAAGATCATGACAGCGCTGGTAGTTGCGGAAAGTGCAGATCTGAATGCACAGGTGACATTTACAGAGACGGGTCTGGCAGATGCTTACGGTGGAAGCTCCAATATTAATCCACAGCTTGGAGAAGTGTTTACGGTGGATCAGATGCTGCAGATGCTGCTTGTTAAGTCTGCGAATGATGTTGCAACACAGCTGGCAGAAGGAACCTTCGGTTCGGTGGAAGCATTTACCGAGAGAATGAACCAGAGAGCTGCAGAACTGGGATGTACCAACACCCATTTTACCAATGCTAGCGGTCTGGAGGATGATAATCATTATACCAGTTCACATGATATGGCTTTGATCATGCGTGCAGCAATCCAGCATGACCGGATCAGACAGATCATGAATGCACAGAGCATCGAGATCCCTGCAACAAACTTAAGCGGACCACGTTACTATGAAACCCATCTTCAGATGCTGGTTCCGGGTAATCAGTATTATTATGAAGGCGCTATGGGTGGAAAAACCGGTTATACACCGATTTCCGGATGTACGCTGGTAATGTATGCAACCAGAGGGGACAGAACACTCATCGGTGTGATCATGGGCGGAGAGATCGACTCCAATCTGATCTGTGAGGATATGGCTGGTCTTCTTGATTATGGTTTTAATTCGTTTGCGTATACAGATATGACA
>JAKSRN010000360.1 GCA_024403585.1 Lachnospiraceae bacterium
GAAGAAAATGGTACCGTATTCAGTCCGGATGCAAAAGGCAAACTGATCATCAATGGTCTGGAAGCTAATACATATGTGCTTACTGAGACACATACCTCTGCAGGATATTCTCTGCTGAAAGAGCCGATCACTGTCAACATTAAATGTACTGTAGACGACTTCACACCTTCTCAGACTACTCTTTATGACATTAAGGATATCACAGGAAATCCTCATAAGAATATGATCGAGGTAAACGGAGAGAGAGCAAGCGCAACAGTAGATGGCAAAAACACTGCTATGAGCGTAGATGCAGTGAAAAATGTTACTTCCACTAATGCACGTGTAGATATGACAGTCGTAAATACTTCCACCTTTGAACTTCCTCAGACCGGCGGTTACGGCACAATCCTGTTTACTCTGGCCGGCTGTGCATTTGCATTTGCAGGAGTCCTTGTACTGACAAAGAAGAATAAGAAAAACGCATGAAATCAATGAAGAAACGGGGCATCGCAAGATTTTTGCTGGTGCTCCTTCTTTTTCTGACATCATCTGCACTGATCCTGTATCCGTTTCTTGCCAATTATCTGTTTGAAAACCGTACGGATTCCCTTGTTCAGGCAGTAGAAGAAACAGCAGAGGAGATAGATGATTCAAAAAGAATAGAAGAACTTGCGCTGGCAAGGAAATACAATGACATGATCGCAAATGGCCACATTCAGTTGCAGGATCCATTTGTTGAGGAGCAGACCACTCAGTTTGCAGATAATTATGAGAAATTGTTATGTATGAATGAAGACGGTGTGATGGGATTTATCAAAATCCCATCCATCGATGTTTCACTGCCCATTTATCATGGGACAGCTGAGACAACACTTGAAGCAGGTGCCGGACATCTGCAGGGGACATCCTTGCCAGTCGGCGGATCTGGAACCCACAGCGTTATTACCGGACATTCCGGACTTAGCAATGCAAAGATGTTTACGGATCTGACGGAACTGGAAGCAGGAGATATTTTTCTGCTGACAGTGTATGGGGAAACAATCGCTTATGCAGTAGATCAGATCAAGACCGTACTTCCATATGAACTGGGAGATCTGGCGATAGAGCCGGAACAGGATCTTTGCACACTGATCACATGCACTCCGTATGGAATCAATACGCACAGATTACTGGTCAGAGGCAGAAGAACCGAAAATATCCTGGAAGAAGATAATCCTGAGCTGTTCCGTGCAAAAGCAGTGGAATCCAAATGGATGCAGGAATACAAACGGGATGTCTGGATCAGTTTTGGACTATTTGTCCTGGCGATTCTGGCTTTGATCAGTCACAGGATAATCTGCAGAAAAAAAGAGAAGACACAAGGAGGACAATTTGAATGAAATTCAATATCAATAAAGTTACATCGGTCACACTTCTGACTTCGATGATTCTGACATCCGTATCGCCGCCGCTGACAACGGTTATGGCTTATGCAGGTGAGCAGGAAGTAACAGAAGCGGTGGTCGAAGATTCTACAGAAAATGAAAGTATGGCTATGCAGGAAATGGATACGGAATCGGAGATCCTGTCAGAAGAAATTATCTGTCTTGCAGAAGCAGCCCCCCTGGCACTTGCCGCGGAATCGGAGACAAATCTGACAGCTGCATCAGAACCTTTATCTGAGAAAGCAGAGGAAACAGTACCTCAGACAATCAAAGAAGAGGAAACGGATGCGGATCAGGAGCCTGGTTCTGAAAATGAAACGCAGGAAAATACAGAAGCCGAGACACATTCAGAACGTGAAACAGAAGAAAAAGAAGACGAAACCCAAGCGGTTACGGAAACAGAAACACAGCCTGAGAAAGATCCGGAAAAGCAGACAGAACAGCAGACTGAGCAAGAAACTGTAGCTCAGGACACGGAGGTTGCGGATACTGAACCAGAAAAACAGGATCATTCTGAGTTGCTGGATGTCAAAATGAGTATCGAAATGGATGATGCTATGGCAGAGCAGGCAGATCCGTTTGCGGCAGGTAATGTACAGAAATTAAAGATCCAGGCGACAAATCAGTCAGAGGAATCTGCAGTTCTGAAGATTTATTTCTGGGATTATGAAGGAACAGCAATGGATGCCAGAGCAATTGGTGATGAAGAACTGGTGATTCCATGTGAGGAAATTACATTCCCCAAATGGGATCAGAACTTCAGTTTCCCGGTTTATCTCATGTCCAACAGCGGGGAAGAAGCACTGGAAAATGCACAGATGAAAGCTGAATATTCGGCGGATCATCTGGTTAGCAGATATCTTGAATTTGAAATGCCTGCGCATTATTCCCTGATCGACAACTTCCAGATTGTTGATGAAGAAGCAGAATATGTCGTTTGTTATCCGATTTTCACAGTAGATGATGAAGAGTATAAGCAGGATAAGGTAATCGCTTCATGGAATGAAAAAGCATCGGAAGAGGAAGCTGATGAAGAATGCTCTGAGGAACCTGTATCAGATGGGACAGAACATA
>JAKSRN010000361.1 GCA_024403585.1 Lachnospiraceae bacterium
AACCGGTAAAAAATACAGATCTCTGGAAACGTCTGTTAAAAGCGGCTGCACCTCATGAGATCACCTGGATCTGGGTGAAAGGTCATGATGGACACGCTATGAATGAGCGATGCGATCAGCTGGCCACATCTGCCGCAGACGGAGATGAGCTGTACGATGATGTGGTTATGGAATGAACAAAATACATATAATGGTTACTTGCCATAAAGCAACGTTTTCATAAGATGATACATTATCTGTGCCTGATAACGAATTATTATTGTCAGCACTGAACCGCTTATAGACAATGTCTTGAAAAGTTATTAGGAGTTATAAGGAGAGAGGATACCAATGCTCAAACAAACCATATCCATCCACCACAACGGACTTTATCTTGAGTTCGCCATCACCACCGAAAACCAGCTGAAGTTTCTGCACATGTCCCGTCTTCCCTTTGACGCTTCCCTGCTCAAAGCAGAGGACGAAGC
This sequence comes from Lachnospiraceae bacterium, assembly GCA_024403585.1. Lineage (GTDB taxonomy): Bacteria > Bacillota > Clostridia > Lachnospirales > Lachnospiraceae > JAKSRN01. The sequence continues at coordinate 468 of JAKSRN010000361.1, forward strand.
TTCAGACTGGACAACCGGTGACAGAATCCTGGAGGGCTGGCCTCTGGTCCAGCTGGAAGTGTCCGGTCTGAACCACCCTTATGAGAGACCAGGTACTAAACGCATGGCAACCGCCCCAGGTTATCGAATGACCTATGTGTCCCATGCAGATACTTACAATGAAAAAGGTCGCCTGCTCACCTTCGTGCAGGAAGACAAGCCAACGGGACTTCGCGTGACCACCTATATGCAGTTCTACGGGGACACACCAGTGCTCCGCTGCTACAACCATTTGGAAAATGCTGGCTCCGAAACCCAGACAATCGAATACCTTTCCTCCTTCTTCTATCAGGGACTGGAGAAAGAAGGACAGAAATCTGCCGACGACAAGATGCGTCTATCCATTCCACACAACGGCTGGATGAAAGAATTAAACTGGAAAACCTATACTTTTCCTGATCTGGGACTGCAGAAAAGCCAGAGAGATGATCTGGTCTTTACCCGTACTTCCCAGTCCTTTGTACTGGCTAACACAGGTCACTGGTCTGCAAAAAAATACCTGCCGATGGGCTATCTGGAGAACACGGATGCAGACACTTCCCTGTTCTGGCAGATTGAGCACAATGGCTCCTGGACTGCAGAGCTTGCAGACTACAACGGACACTTCTGTTTGAGTCTGTCCGGTCCGACAGAACTGGAATCCCACTGGTTCATCGATCTGAAACCAGGCGAGTCCTTCCAGTCTGTGCCCGTGGCAGCAGGTGCTGTGTCCGCTGACTTCAGTGAAGCCATGGCAGCTCTTACCAGTTACAGAAGAAAAATCCGAAGACCAAACAGGGATAATGAAGAACTTCCTGTTATCTTCAACGACTATATGAACTGCCTCTTTGCAGATCCAACCACCGAAAAAGAGATTCCTCTGATCGATGCTGCTGCAGAGATTGGCTGCGAATACTATGTCATCGATGCCGGCTGGTACGATGATGGCTTCTGGTGGGACAATGTAGGCTTGTGGAAAGAGGGAAGAAAACGTTTCCCTGAAGGAATGGCTTATCTGACAAACTATATCAGATCAAAGGGAATGATCCCGGGCGTCTGGCTGGAGCTGGAAGTGATGGGAATCAAGTGTCCTTTGGCAGAAAAGGTTCCGGAAGAATGGTTCTTCAAACGCCACGGCAAAAAGGTATACGACCGAAGCCGTTACCAGCTGGACTTCCGTCATCCGGGCGTCATTGCCCATGTAAACGAAGTGGTGCGCAGAGTGGTGGAAGATTACGGCTGCGGCTATATCAAGATGGACTACAACATCGAGCCGGGTATGGGAACCGAGCTGGACGCAGACAGCTTCGGAGACGGCCTCCTGCAGCATGAGAGAGCCTATCTGAACTGGCTGGAAGGCATTTTCAAAAAGTATCCGGATCTGGTGATTGAAAACTGCAGTTCCGGTGGTCTTCGCATGGATTACGGCCTTCTTTCCCGCCAGTCCATCCAGTCCACCAGCGACAACGACGACTACCGCATGTACGCCACTATTGCTGCAAATGCTCCCTCCGGCGTAACTCCTGAACAAGCTGCCATCTGGTGCTACCCGAAACGCGGCTGTGAAAAAGAAGAAACCATCTTCAACATGGTCAATGCCTTATTGCTTCGCATACATCAGAGCGGAAATCTGACTGAACTGAAAGAGGAGAGTTATGCCCTGGTAAAAGAAGGAATCCGCTGGTATAAGGAGCATCGCCATCTCTGGAAAGAAGCAGTACCATACTGGCCTATGGGATACTCCGATTACAGGGATCTTTTGTCTGCACTGGCGATGGAATGTAATGGGGAATCCTATCTCGCTGTATGGAAGAGAGACTGGAGCGAATGTATTGATGAGGAAAGCAGGGAGAACATCTGCAATGTAAACAAGGAGCATACCTGTAAAGAAAGCAGGGAGAACATCTGCAATGCAAACAAGGATCATATCTGTAAAGAGAGCAGAGAAAACACCTGCGATGCGACCATAGAATATCTCATCCCTCTTCCGAAA
>JAKSRN010000362.1 GCA_024403585.1 Lachnospiraceae bacterium
TCGGCATGCTGCATTACCTCCTTCGTCAATACTTTGTAGGCATCTGCAACCTTGCCCTTAGGGTCATGGTCGAAGATGCTTTTACCTTCAGAACTGATTTCTGCAGCTCTTACGGATCTCGGGATATCAGTCTTAAATACCTTTATTTTTCCACCATAGGTCTCTCGAATCAACGATGCGATATCCTTCGCATAATTGGTTCTGGAATCTACCATGGTGAGTAGGATTCCTTCGATTTTCAGTTTCGGATTGATCTGCCTTTTGACCTTGTTGATGGTCTGAAGCAGCTGTTCAAGACCTTTGGCAGAAAGGTATGTTGCCTGAACCGGCACCAGTACCTGATCCGCTGCGGCTAATGCATTTACCGTGAGCATGCCCAGAGAAGGCATACAGTCCAGAAGAATGAAATCATAATCATTTTTCACAGTGTTCAGATACTGCTTGAGGATGTTTTCCCTGCTCATGGCATTTACCAGAGAGACCTCCATACCACTGAGTTCGATGTTTGAGGGAAGCAGATCCACGCCTTCCTCATGTCGGAGGATTGCCTCACCGGGAACTAATTCCTGGTCATGCATGACCTTGCTCATAAGAGTAGCAACAGTCTTTGAGAGATCATCCGGTCTCTGCCAGCCAAGGGCAATAGTCAGTGAACCCTGCGGATCCATGTCCACAAGAAGTACCTTTTTTCCTTCTCTGGCCAGGCCTATTCCAAGGTTTTCACAGGTTGTGGTCTTACCCGTGCCGCCTTTCTGATTGACGATAGCCATCACGGTCGCTTTATTTGCCATGGGAGATCACCTCTGCTTTCTTCGCTACTGCCTCTGTTCTGTCAACAGGGGCGTTCATCTCGATTACGCCGAGCCATCTGGCGTCGGAAACCATTGCATCATAAGGCAGATGCTTTCTGATATTTGCTTTTTCAGTTGCTGTCATTGCTCATTCACCTCCTCCCCCAAGCGCTCCGCTTGCCATATCACTGTTTACCCAGGCACGATAGAAAGGACTGATCGTGGACGGGGCATTATAAAGAGTCGTCAGCAGGTACTGACGGATATTTCTGATCTGTGTGTAATTCTCATTCATGCATTTCAGCACATAATCCATGTGGGTAAAGTTCAGCTTCATCAGTCTGCTTTTCACAACACTGGCTGGCTTATCCTCACCACCGATACGGATCACGGGCTTAGTGCTGCAACAGGTATCCACCAGAAGATCCAGAATTCCATCAATGGTATCCTTCTCAAAAGGATGGTCAATCTTCAGATTGTCGATGCTGAGGGCATCACAAAAATAAGCATGATACTTCTCATACTCGGATGCTCGCATCGCATCGGATCCATCGTCCTGATAAGATACGATAGGATTAGGATTGCTAATATCAGTATTGATATTATTAGTATTAGTTCCGTGTCGTTTTGACATTTCTTGAGATGTCGGATGGACATTTCTTGAAGTGTCATTTTGACACTTCTGGAAATGTTGTTTTGACACTTCTGGAATTTCCTCCTCAGGAATTGTGGATAACTCAGGATTTTCATCATTTTCCTGTGAAGAATAGATCTGATCCACGCTCTGGTAGAAGTTCTTTACATAGATCAGGTTCGGCTTACCAAGGCCCTGACGCTTCTTCTCAACCAGATGGATCTTCTTCTCCAGTTCATTCAGAAGAGTAACCGCCTTCTTGTTGCCGCAGTTCATTTCCTCCATAATCTGCTCAATGGTGAAAATGATATATACATGGTTGTTCTCATCTACCCATCCGTGCTTCAGTGATAAGGAAACACGGTCGAGCAGGATTCCGTATAAGAGCTTTGCTTCCATGGATATCCCACGGAATTGCTCGCCTTTGATTAACATCTTAGGGATTGAGTAATATGCATATTGCTCTGCATCCCCAGGTGTGAAGTAGTCGAATGTCATATCAGTTCACCCTTCCTTCCAACGCAACCAGTTCCTCGCGAAGAGGATGTGCACGAAAAATTCTGCAATCGAGTCCAAACTTACATCTTGTAAAAAGACAGGTTCTGAAGCGAAACTTTGGCTGATAATACATGCACTGTCTGCAATTCTTAGGAGCCTTATTTCTTCCAGAGCATTCCGGCGGACGCTTCATCAGCTTGTCCAGATGTCTGAGATTATCTGCTCTGCTCATCAGCTTCACCTGCCTTTCTCATTCTGTGAAAACCTTTGTAGCAGATACCTACACAAGGTCTGCTCTGACCATAGGTACAGCCTTCGCAAGGATTCGGTACCTTCGGCGGCGCTGACATGAGGTAGTAGCAGTTGCTCTTACCCAGCCGGCATTTATTCTTATGTCTGTTCCAGAAGGAGCAATCCCTGCAGTCCTCTGGCTTCTCTTTTGCATATCTCGGTGCAGTCCCGAGTTCTTTATTCTTCTTCATGGATCATCACTCCCGGATTCGTTGGATTCTGTAGTAATAAAAAAACGTGTCTGAAATCGCTC
>JAKSRN010000363.1 GCA_024403585.1 Lachnospiraceae bacterium
GATGGCAAGATTGCAAAGATCGCCCAGCCTGAGAATGACGAGCTTCTCTTTACCATAAAAAAAAATAAAAACAATTACCGCCTGCTGCTCTCTGCCAATGCTTCCCTGCCGCTGGCTTACTTCACGGAGACCAACAAACCGGCGCCGCTGACCGCTCCTAATTTCTGTATGCTGTTGCGTAAGCGAATCGGAAACGGCCGGATCACGGCGATCACGCAGCCGGGTCTGGAGCGTATCCTGGTCTTCCATATCGAACACAGAAATGAGCTGGGCGATATGTGTAACTGGAAGCTGATTGTGGAGCTGATGGGTAAACACAGCAATATCATCTTCTGCAATGAGGAGAACAAAATCATCGATTCCATCAAGCATGTTTCTGCTAACATGTCTTCTGTCCGTGAGGTTCTTCCGGGAAGGGATTACTTCATTCCGCAGACACAGGAAAAACTGGATCCTATCTCCATCTCTGAGGAGGATTTTTATGAGAAGGTCTGCACAAGACCTATGCCACTGGCTAAAGCGGTTTACACCACGCTCACCGGTTTCTCGCCTTTGATGGGTGAGGAGCTTTGTCATAGAGCATCTTTGGACGGAGGATTTTCAGCGGAGTCACTGGATGAGATCAGCAGGATGCATTTTTATCAAACATTTAAAAGGTTGATGGAAGAGATTCAGGGGCAGCCTTGCTGTAAGATCTACTATGATGGATCTGCGCCTGTGGAATTCTCGCCTGTGGAGCTGACTCAGTATGCGTCTTCCCGTCAGGTGGAGTTTGGTACTGTATCTGAGATGCTGGAGACCTATTTCGCTGAGCGTTCGCTGGTGACCCGTATCCGCCAGAAATCGACGGATCTTCGCAAGATTGTTTCTACTGCTCTGGAGCGTGCCGGCAAGAAGCTGATCCTTCAGGAAAAACAGATGAAGGATACGGAGAAGAAGGACAAGTACCGTATCTACGGCGAGCTGCTGAACACCTATGGCTATTCTCTGCAGGGTGGCGAGAAGTCTATGAAGGCCATCAATTATTACAATGGCGAGGAGATTGAGATTCCACTGGATCCGACTCTGTCTGCCGGTGAGAATGCCAAGAAGTATTTTGAGCGCTACAACAAGCTGAAACGAACAGCGGATGCACTGGAAGAACAGATCGCTGAGACCAAGGAAGATGTGGCTCATCTGGAGTCCATCAGTACTTCCCTGGATATCTCCCTTCATGAGGAAGACCTCATGGAGATCCGCGAAGAGCTGACTGACTATGGATATCTGAAAGCCAAGGGGCCTATGGGCAAGAAGCGAATCGCTAAGAAATCTGCTCCTCTCCACTACCGCTCCTGCGATGGATTTGATATCTATGTCGGAAAGAACAATTTCCAGAATGAACTTGTTTCCTTTAAACTGGGCACAGGCAATGACTGGTGGTTCCATGCTAAGGGAATGCCAGGCTCCCATGTGCTGGTGAAGAATGGCGGAAAAGAGATGTCTGATGCTGCTTTCGAGGAGGCAGGACGTCTTGCAGCCTACTATTCCAAGGGAAGACAGGCACCGAAGGTGGAGATTGATTATACACAGAAAAAGAATCTGAGAAAACCAGGAGGGGCTAAGCCGGGATTCGTGGTGTATTATACGAATTATTCGATGATGGCGGAGCCGGATATCAAGGGAATTGAGGAAGTGTGAACAAATACAACGGGGCTGCCGCTTTTTTGCGGCAGCCCCGTTTCTCTACTCTCTCCTCCTCTACAGATGCACCCAATACTTCTCCTTCATATCATGGCAGAAGCTTCTGCAAAATCTCAGCAGCATTGTCAGATACCGGAACAACGGCTCTGTACAGATGGAAAATACTACAAACAGCATAATGCATCTCTTTGACATGGATGTGATACTGAACAGGTCATTCAGTGCGTACGCACAGAAGAAAAGTCCTACGAATGACACTCCGAAGATTACCCACTTGTATGTGTTCATCGGCTTGCTGATCTGGAACAGGATCATGAATCCGACGATCGCCAGCAGGATGGTGCAGGCTGTGGAGATATCCACGTGATCTACTGCGAATACCTTTCCGAAGATGACCAGGGCTCCGACGATCAGCGCATCGGTGAGGCCTGCCGGAAGGGCTCGAAGCAGAATGTTGGACAGGAATCTTCCCTCGATTCTGTTATGATCCGGTACCTGTGACAGGAAGAATCCCGGCATTCCGATGGTGAAGGTACTGATCAGTGTGATCTGGGATGGATCCAGCGGATATACAATATTGAAAATGATGGAGAACATGGCCATCAGCAGGGAGAACAGGTTCTTTACAAGGAACAAGCTTCCTGAACGCTCCAGGTTGTTGACAACCTGGCGGCCTTCCATCACGACGTCGGTCATGCGGGAGAAGTCATTCTCCAGAAGGACCAGCTGGGCTGCCTGGCAGGCAGCATCGCTTCC
>JAKSRN010000364.1 GCA_024403585.1 Lachnospiraceae bacterium
GCTACATCCTTCAGAACCAGGTTATCGAAGTTTTCCAATGTATACGCCATGTCCTCCTCATAGAAAGGCAGATAAGTCGGCGCATTGTCCAGGATCGGCTCCTCATTCAGATAGTAACGGATCATCTTCGGAACAAAGTAGTAGATACCCTTATCATCCGCAACACCATTACCCGGTGCATTCAAGAGGGCAACATTTCCCTTGCGTACTACATCATAGATATGAGGGATTCCAATCAGAGACTCCGGATTGAAGTTCATAGGATCCAGATACTCATCGGAAATACGGCGATAAACTGCTCCAACTCTTTCCTTTGTACCTGTAGCGGTGATGTAATAGAGATTGTCATTCTCAACTGTCAGCTCGGAGCCATTTACCAGATAGCTGCCTGTCTGTTCTGCCAGGAAAGAATGCTCGAAATAAGCGGAATTATAGCGGCCAGGGGTCAGGATCACATTGATACCGCCCACATTGACGTTGTCCATGGTCCGGCGCAGCAGCTGTGCGTAGTTACGGTTGTCTGCGATCGGTGTATTGTGGAATGTCATAGGCGCTGCTCTTCTGCAAAGATCTCTGGCGATCATCGGATAGGAAGCACCAGACGGAACACGAAGGTTGTCCTCCAGAATGTACCAGTGGTCATTCTTGCCCTTAACCAGATCGATACCGGAAATATGGGAATAGATATCCTTCACCGGTACAACACCCTCACACTCAGCCATATAGCCGCTGGATGCAAAGATGAAATCCTCCGGGATCACATTGTCCTTCACAATCTGTTTTTTTGTATAGATATCCTTCAGGAACATATTCAGAGCCACAACCCTCTGTTTCAGTCCCTTCTCCAGATAGGAAAATTCATCATGGGTGATAATTCTCGGAATCGCATCAAAAGGAAACAACTGTTCCTTAAAAGTATTGTTTTTGTAAATTCCGAATTTTACGCCGTAGCGGGCCAGCAGTTCATTGACTGAGTCTGCATGTTCCAGTAAAAGATCATAACTCGGCATTCCTGTTCCTCCTCATTCTATTTATATATTTCTTTCTTCAGCGTGATCCGCGTAAAAAAGAAGAAGGTCCGACTTCTTATTGAAGCCGGACCCCTTTGTCCATTTTTTATATTCTTTCCACTATACGAAATAAGGGAGTCTGCCATCAGGCAAACTCCCTCGTTTCTCATGACGTAATTATATAGATGAAAAACGTTTTCGTCAACTTAATAGATAAGAACATAACCGCCTGTTTCCTTATAAAATTAAATATTGTTATTTTTCAATCTCCCAACCTTCCTTCTTCGTGATATACCTCACAGACCGTTTTGTCACTTTTCAATAAAATTATGAATCATAATGGTCAAAAATGGGTACATGTGTCTAAGAGTACTAAAGGGGGTAACAATGAAGAAAATACAATCACTCTGCAATTACTGCGCGATTGACTGTAACCTGGATTTTTATGTTGACGAAGAGGCCAACCGCATCGTCAGCGTCAAACCGACTCCGGGCTACCCTGTCAATGACGGCTTCTGCTGTATCAAGGGCATTTCTCTGGATAAACAGCAGACAGTTGTAGACAAACCGCACACACCAAGAGTCAAAAATACGGATGGCAGCTACTCCTATCCGGGCTGGGATTCTACCTTTGAATATGTAGCAAAACGCTTCAGGGAAATCCAGGAAAAATATGGATATCAGGCGATCGCAGGCATTTCCACCGGTCAGCTGACCATGGAAGAATTTGCCATTAACGGTCATATTATGCGTGACCACATGCACACAAACGTAGACGGAAACACCCGTCTCTGCATGGCTTCCGCTGTAGTAGCCCACAAACAGAGCTACGGCTTCGACGCGCCGGGATACACTCTGAAGGATCTGGAGCTCTCCGATACCATCATTCTGGTTGGTGCCAACCCTGTTGTTGCGCATCCGATCGTATGGGACCGCATCCGTAAGAATACAAACAAAAAGCTGGTAGTCATCGATCCAAGAAGATCCGAGACCGCAAAAAATGCTGACTACCACTACCGCATCAAATCCAAAATGGACTCCACTCTGTTCTATGGCCTTGCCAACTACTTTATCGAACAGGATCTCATTGATCATGCATTTGTAGAGGCACATACTACCAGATTCGAAGAGTACAAAGACTTTGTAAAGGCATTTCCTCTGGATAAGGTAGCAAAGGACACCGGCATCTCAGAGGCTGAGCTGAGGGAACTGATCGGCCTTATCAGAGACGGCAAGGCAGTGTCCATGTGGTGGACCATGGGAATCAACCAGTCCCACAATGCCGTGCGTGCCGCACAGTCTATCATTAACCTGCAGTTACTTCTTGGCAATTACGGAAAACCGGGTACAGGTGCCAACTCCATCACCGGTCAGTGTAATGCCATGGGTTCACGTCTCTTTTCTAATCAGGCATCTCTCTACGG
>JAKSRN010000365.1 GCA_024403585.1 Lachnospiraceae bacterium
ATTACTATGACAAGGAGGAACTAAAAGTTGGACATCATCTGGAAGGAACAGGGTTTTATATATAATGAAGAATACAGGGAACTGAATGAACAAACGCTTTTGCTGGATGGCAGACTTTCCCGGGAGGAGGCGGCTGCGCATCCTCATGTCTACTGTGATATTCAGGAGGCTTTTGCCGGTCGTGAACTTTTGGAAGGGAGTCTGGAAAATCCCACTATCATGTACATTGTTCCAAATGTCTATTGGATTGATGACCCTCTGGCAACAGATACCCTGCAAAAAAAAGAAGGGGATAGAGCTCCCTTCGGTATGCATGTAAACAGCAGATCTTTAAAAATAGTAGGATTATCCGAAAAGCCGGAAAACATAGTGATTGCAGGCAACAGAGGGCAGTCCCATGCCTGCAACGGAAATTATACTCTGTTTAGTTTTCAGGTGGAGGAATTGTTCCTTGCCAATCTGACGCTGGGAAACTATTGTTGTATAGATTTAGTCTATCCGACGAATCCGGCACTGAATCAGCAAAAGAGAACGGAGTCTGTTACCCAGGCACAGCTTGCTTTTCAGGAAGGAGAAAAACTCTGTGCCGACAATTGCCGTTTTGTGAGTCGGTTAAATCTGGTTCCCGTTTGTGGGGCAAAACGCGCATTGTATCGGAATTGTCATTTTGAGAGCACAGATGATGCTTTAAACGGAAACGCAGTGTATGTAGGCTGCGATTTTGATTTTTACGGTAATCGGCCCATTTATCAGGCAACAGGAACGGGAGCTGTGTTTATTGACTGCATTTTCCGTAGCAGGATTAAGACTCTGGGAACGGAGGCAGAACAGTATCTTACCAAGGAGGGCGGTCAGATCGCTTTGATTGATTGTTGCTATGAAACAGCGGAAAACGTGCCTGTGAGAGTTGACTGGACGAAATATCCATTGCCCTCTCTAAAATGTTATCAGTACGGAGTTGTTCAAAACGGAAAGCCGGTCATACTTGGAGGCGGTGGCAGCGAAGAAACGGTACAGCTTCAGGGTAAGAAAGCGCTGGAAGCCTATGTTTTCGAATATGAGGCAAAGAGATATATCAATATTGAAAATCTGCTGGGGGGAAGTGAGGGCTGGAATCCTCTGGGAGAGCCGGAAATTTCGAAAAAAGCCGGGAAGCTGCGAATTCCGACTTTTATGCAGTTGCAGACAGACAGGGAAAAAATTGTCTACGGAGAAGATGCTATTCATGTTACCGCGAAGGTATTCCTCTTTTCCGGAGAGGAATGCCGGGAGAGGGTTGACTTTCGATTGGAGAAAAGAGATACAGTTTATGCAGAACTGATTCCGGAAACGGAGCATTCCTGTCGAATTGAAAATCGCAATCACAGTGAGCAGGAAAAGCAGCTTGTGGTTCATGCGTGTACGGAGAGCGGTCTGGAGGCTGCGGTTGCCATTTCTGTGGAACCCTGCCTCTTTCCAGCACCGAAACTGACAGGAGAACCTGTAATGAAGATGGAAAGAGAAATGGGATGTGTGACTCTTTCCTATGCTCTGTCTTCAAAGGAACGCACGGATGCGTCGGAGATTTCCTGGTACAGGTGTGATACCGCAGCGGGAGAGGGTGCGGTACTCTGCGCTGTGACCAAAAGAAGCATTCCGCTTCAATGCTATCGTTTGACAGCGGCTGATATCGGAAAATATATAAAGGCAGTCATCATTCCCAGACTTTCGGGAAGTTTGCCGGGAATTGCAAAAGAGGTTATGACATCTTTTCCTGTGACGGAAGACGAAGTGGATGAGAAGTATTTATTTACAGATTTCTCTGAATTACCGGATGAAAATCAGCCGGAATTAAGAAGGGGAAGCTGGACTTTGGATTGTGCAAGACCGGTCGACATAGAGATTAACTCGTCCACCTTTGGCAGTTGGGAGATGGATAGCAGTATTCCGGCCTGGCAATATGGGGAGACAGGCAATGGAAGCAAGGGTGTGGGGTTCTATCAGAATACCCAGGGCGCCAGACTTCGGTTTGCTCCCGTCTTAAAACAGTATGGTGATATGAGCCTGACGGTAAAGGCTGACCCTGCAAAGACGGCGGGGCAGGGGTTTGGCAGTACAGGACAATACATGGATTTTGGAATCAAGTTTGAGGTAGAAAAGTTGACAGGATATGCTTTGCGGGTAATCCGCGTAAAAGAAGCTTCTGATGCAGTAGCAATGGCGCTGGTAGAATACAGAGAAGGAAAGAGCAGCTATCTGACTGCATTACAGTTGGTTTCCTGTTATCTCACCGGCTTTTGTGTAACTGTCAGATTGGAAGGAAAAACGCTGATTGCTACGGCTGAATGTGATACACCTCAGCCTGCTTATCAGATGGAAAAAGGCTATGCACATGAGGTACGGTTGGAGTCGGA
>JAKSRN010000366.1 GCA_024403585.1 Lachnospiraceae bacterium
GGATCACGCCGATTCCATGTTTATGAAGATAGTCCACCAGATACATGAAGTCCTTCGGTGCGCCATGGCGTGAAGTTGGTGCATAGTAGTTGCTGACCTGATATCCCCAGGAACCGTCAAACGGGTGCTCCGCAATACCGATCAGCTCTACATGGGTATAGCCCATCTCCAGCACATAATCGGTCAAAGACTCGGCAAATTCCCTGTAGTTGTAGAATCCCTGCGGATTTCCATCCGAAAACGGATGCTTTTTCCAGGAACCCGGATGCACCTCATAGATAAACATCGCCTCTTCCTTCAGATTTTTGCGTGGACGCTGATTGATCCACTCATGATCGCCCCAGTCATAGCCTTCAATGGAAGCCACTCTGGAGGCATTGCCAGGGCGGATCTCTGAATGAAATCCGAATGGGTCAGATTTCAGAACATCTCTGCCCTGGCAATTATTAACACAATATTTGTAAATGCTTCCTTCGGTCAGTCCCGGGATAAATACTTCCCAGATGCCCATGGAACCAATCCTTTTCATTGGATGCGCACCCTTATCCCAGCAGTTGAAATCACCTACCACGCTCAGATAACGGGCATTTGGCGCCCAGACAGCAAAGTACACGCCTTCTACGCCGTCCTTTCTTACCTCGTGGGCACCCAGTTTTTTATAAATCTCGTAATGTTTTCCCTGTCCGAACAGGTACTGGTCAAATTCAGTTACACAGACACTTGTATAATCGTTCATAATCAATTCCTATTCTATATTTACCAAAACCCCAAAATGATCCGAAATCGCCGGGTCCTTCCTTCCGTTAAATACCACTTCAGAAGAAACCACATTGACTTTTTCACCTGAAAAGATATAGTCAATCCTCATACCGGATGTAACCTCTTTCCAGCCATCAATAGTTCCCGGAACTGTAATTCCGCTGTCCTTCACCTGTGCCAGCAGATAGGTGTCCTGCCATCCAAGATCTCTTACATACTTGTATCCCTCATCTCGTACTTCCGCCTGATTGTTAAAATCCCCCATGAGAAATACATCTTTTTTCTGCCCTGTCATTCGCTCCTGCAGCTTCTCAATCTGTGGGATAAAAGGTTCCTCTTTATCCTTCCACCATCCCATATGAACCGAGTAAAACCATTTTTTCCCTGCTTCTGTTTCCAGGAAGAGACCAATGGCTTTCCTTGATTTCCAGTTATTATAGTCCGCATGTCTCGAATAATAGAAGCTTTCTGCATCCACCGCCGGATATCTGCTGAGGACTGCCAGTCCCTCATCAAAGCGATCGTACCCAATCTTCGCCCCTGTCCAGCTCCAGTGAAATGCCACACCGCAGTCTTCCAGTTTTTTTACCAGAAGATATGCAAAATTATCGTCACGGATTTGCGGAGAGGCAGGCTCCGTACTTCCTTTCTCTCCGCTTACAGGATGGAAGAAACCCGGGAGGGCGTGGATTCCTTCCACAATTTCCGTATCACGTGACTGGCTGCATTCCTGGAGGGCAATCACATCAACAGACTCCCGGATGATCAGGTCGGCCAGGTATTCCAGCGCATGAGAAAACTGAAGTTCGCTCATCTTGTCAAAATGACTATGGATATTCACTGTCAAAAGTTTCAAACTTGCACCTCCTTCTGCTGTGCCTTTGTTCAGTTTCTGCCTGAAAGCAGAAATCTGCTCATCTATATTAAAGGATATCGTTGATATCTGATTTCAGTACATCTGCCTTCGGTCCGTATACTGCCTGGATGCCCTTATCTTTCTTCACAAGACCCATTGCACCCTCTGCTTTCCATGCATCCAGTTCTGCAACTTTGGATACATCCTTTACAGTGACACGAAGTCTGGTCATGCAGGCATCAACCAGCTCGATATTCTCGCGACCGCCCAGAAGAGCAATGATTCTCTCTGCTTTCTCGTTGCCGGCACCTGCTTTTGTCTCAGTTTCAGCACCCTCATCATCTGCATCTGTGTAGTTTCCTAAACGTCCCGGAGTCGCATAGCCCATTTTTCCGATCATGAAATATGCCAGGAAGTAGCCGATCACGAAGAATACCACAACGCAGATCAGGAAGTTCACGATATCGTGTCCCAGTCCGGCCTTTAAGGACATTGGAATTCGTGTCAGCAGCTCCAGATTTCCGAAGGAATGCAGACGAAGGTCAATAATTCCAGCCATTGCAAATGCACATCCCTGAAGGATTGCATAGATCACGTACAGCGGAATCGCACAGAACATAAACATGAACTCGATTGGTTCTGTTACACCTGTCAGGAAGGTAGCAGCTGCAATAGAGATAAACATGGATTTATATTTAGGTCTTCTCTCAGGCTCCACACGACGGAACATCGCAAGGCAGATACCCATCAGAAGGCCGGTTGCACCGATCATCTGAC
>JAKSRN010000367.1 GCA_024403585.1 Lachnospiraceae bacterium
TTGTATTTATGGCGCTTCATGGTGCCAATGGAGAAGATGGCAGGGTTCAGGCAGCGTTTGACCTGTTTGGAATCCGTTATACGGGAACCGGCTATCTGAGCAGTGCATGTTCTATGGATAAGGCAGTTGCAAAACAGTTCTTTGTAGCACAAGGCATTCCTACTCCGCAGGGTACCTCTCTCACAAGGACAGATGCGCGTAAAAGCTGCAGCGAGCTGGGACTGGAGTTTCCGGTCATTGTGAAACCATGCTGTGGCGGTTCCAGTGTAGGCGTGGCTATTGCCAATACAGAGGAAGAATTCCAGACTGCCCTTACAGATGCGTTCTATTATGAGCATGAGGTTGTGATCGAGGAATACATCAAGGGAAGAGAGTTTTCTGTTGCGGTGGTAGACGGTGAAGCATATCCGGTCATTGAGATCGCACCGAAACAGGGATTCTATGACTATAAGAACAAATATATGGCAGGTTCCACAGTGGAGACCTGTCCTGCAGAGATTTCTGAAGAGCAGACAAAAGAGATGCAGAAGTATGCAGAAGCCGGAGCAGAGGCCCTGAATATCACTGGCTATTGCCGTCTGGACTTTATGATGCGTGAGGATGGCAGAATGTATTGCCTGGAGGCGAATACTCTTCCGGGAATGACTCCTACCAGTCTGATCCCACAGGAGGCAGCAGTCCTTGGCATCGGATACGGAGAGCTTTGTGAGAAGCTGATCCAGATCTCTCTGAAAAAATATGAGAAGTAAAACGAGAATAGAGGAATTATGAAAAATTTAACCTTATTACATCTGGCGGAGGCCTGTGGCGGAATCTGCCACGGAACAGAAGAGCAGAAGAACCGGTGTGTTGCGGCGATCACAACTGACAGCCGTAAGATCACAGAAGGCGGGCTCTTTGTTGCAATTCCGGGTGCCAAAGTGGATGGACATGATTTTATCGGACAGGTAATGGAGAAGGGGGCTCTTGCCGTGGTTTCAGAGCGTGACCTCGGCGAGGTGGATTTCCCATATATCCAGGTTACCTCCTCTCTGGATGCAGTCCGTGACTTTGGCGAATATTATCTGGAACAGCTGGGGATTCCGGTAGTCGGTATCGCAGGCAGCGTTGGAAAGACCAGCACCAAGGAGATGATCTATGCTGTTCTTTCGCAGAAATATAATGCACTGAAAACAGAGGGGAACTACAACAATGAACTGGGACTTCCGCTGACTGTTTTCAGACTCAGAGACGAAGAGATTGCCATTCTTGAGATGGGAATCGATGATTTTGGTCAGATGCACCGCATGTCCAAGGTTGCCCGACCAGATACCTGTGTGATGACGAATATCGGCTGCTGTCATCTGGAAAATCTTAAGGACAGAGACGGAATTCTGCGTGCAAAAGCAGAGATCTTTGATTACATGAAGGAAGACGGCCATATTGTTGTGAACGGAGATGATGACAAACTGGTTACCCTGGAGAATGTGAAGGGAATCAGACCGATCCGTTTTGGTCTTTCTGAGCAGAGTGATGTGTGGGCAGACAATCTTGTGACACAGGGCCTGAAAGGTATTACCTGTACCATTCATACAGAGAAGGGCTCCTTTGAGGCTGAGATTCCTGTTTCCGGACAGCATATGGTCTACAATGCACTGGCAGGCTGCGCAGTAGGTCTGATCTATGGACTGACCCTGGAGGAGATCAAAGCAGGTATCGCTTCTTATGAGACTGTAAACGGCCGTTTTAACATCATTGAAACAGAATCCTGTACCGTTATAGATGACTGCTATAATGCGAATCCTGTATCCATGAAGGCATCGCTGCAGACCCTGCAGGCAGGAGACAACCGCAGAGTTGCACTCTTAGGTGATATGGGCGAGCTGGGAACCACTGAGAAAGAGCTCCATGCGGAAGTGGGTACTTATGCAGCCGGACTGGATCTTGATCTGATCTGTTGTGTGGGACCACTGATGGAAAACCTTGCAGAGGCAGTAAAAAAAGCCAATCCAGCCATGGAAGTTTGGCATTTCTCTGAAAAGGCAGAGCTGATCCAGGCACTTCCGAAGCTTCTGAAGAAGGGGGATACCATTCTTGTAAAGGCATCACACTATATGGAGTTTACGGAACTGGTGAATGTGATCTCTGAGATGACATTATAAGAAAGATTAAAAAAGACAGGTTCGTATGGAACCTGTCTTTTGTTTCAATATGAAGGATCTATTCTTTTGCCAACAGCATGTTATTAACCTTCTGCAGGTGTTCTTTTAATGCAAGGAAGCTTTCCTCGCTGATCACATGCTCGATCCGGCAGGCATCTTCTGCTGCTGTGGACGGATCTACGCCAAGAGTTGTTAACATGTCGGATAAAATAGTATGGCGCTCATAGACTCTGGCAGCGATGGCAAGA